>NZ_LKBY01000126.1:0-34911 GCF_002699915.1 Pseudomonas sp. ICMP 8385
CTCGTCGAATTGATTGTTTTTTGATCATTTGGCGAGTTTAAAAGTTGCGCTAGGTGGTATGCCGGGGAAATACATGGCTACTTCAGACCATCCCTAGGCTCTCAATATCCAGCAAGCAGATGATGATGCTGGCCACAGTGAACAGAAAGCCCAGGTAGTAAACCGAGTCGGCAAACTTTGCCAGGGTGAGTTGCTTATCCCATTTTTGTCGAACCGTATATCCAATGGCCCAATAGCCCACCATCACCGAAAGTGGAAAAACAAACCCTAGCCACTTAGGGTCTTTTAGCAACAGGCTGGCAATCGACAGGCTGATTTTCATTACTACGGCGATTGCAAAGTAGGTGCTGACGCGCCTGATCCATTTGTTGACGTCCATTTACAACCCCTCAACCCGGGAAAACCCTTCCACGGATACACCGTTATCTTGAAAATATTGCTCCCAGAACAAGGCCAACTTGTTGCTCTGTAGCATTTTGTGATCAGCCGCCAACAAATTGATCGTCACACTACTACCGCTCAGACCCGGCGCTGCAGCATTTTGCCCATACGCAGTTTTGCGAAACTCCGCGTACTGCGGCAGGGAGGCCTTATACATGCTGAACTCCGGCATGTTCGCCAGCATGTCCGAGTAAATCACCAGCCTGCGTTCACCTGACACATGCGCTCGCTCAAATCCATTGATGCCTACCAGCTGCAGCATCTGGAAAATTGGCGAGTTTTTGCTGCGCTCTTCCAGCGAAATCTTGTGCACGATGTCATCGAACGGTTTTACGAATTTTTGGTTAAAGTCGCGATCAACAAACTTTTTGTTACTGGTCTGTTGGTTTCTATCCTTCCACTGCCCAGGATTGCAGCGTTCAAATAGCGGTTTTTCATTGCTTTTGAAGTCTTCACCGAGTAGAAACACCGAGAGCAGGTAGCCTTCTGGCAGCTCCTCAGTGACCATCGTTTTCAGCCGTTGGCCCAAGGCAACTTTCTGGGTAAACGGAAACGGTGACGTGTTGTCGATCAACACCACGTATTGCCCTTTAGGTCCCGTAGACGGGCAAAGTGTCTCCTTATCGAAGGTTTCACGGGTGAAGTTGATATAAATCATCGCGCTGGCCGCAATCAGGGCGACACCACCGAACATTACGCCGGCAGCTTTACCGGAAAGCCCTTTTTTCTGGGCATAAATTGCCATCGTGCTCTCCTTAGATTAGCTGCTGCAGCGGCTGTACTTGATCGTATTTCTGGTTAAAGGACGATTGGATTCGCGCTCTGATCATCTCGAGACTGGAGATCATTTCGTACATCAAGCGTTCTTGTTCCGCCAGTTTTAGCTCGTCCTCTTCGGTGCCAAAATTGGGCATCTCGGCCTCAACAAAAGTCACCGGCTCGTCGAAATAGGCCGGCGGCGGATTATCGCGAGGTCGGGCCATTTCGTTTTCAATTCGATATGTGCGAACCAGACTGGTCAGTGTTTCGTCGGCCAGCACCATACGCTCATCCACAACTTTCTTGATGACCGCTTTTTGGCTCATGCTTCGCTTGAAGTTTTGGATGGCTGATGAGGCACGATCAACGTTCTGGTCGATCAGCAGCAAGGATTCGACCTTGCGCTGTTCAAGCACTTGTCGTAAGGCCTCAATTGCAAAAACATACCTGCGTTGCGAGTGTTCGTAAGCCAGGTAAACCCTAGCGTACCCTGGATAACGATCTGTCCAGGTATAACCTTTATAAACGGCCATCAGCCCGAAAATAACCGTCAGGGCAAATAACGCGCAAGAGCTGATATCCTGGAATGGAAGGACCGACGTGTGGACATAGCCGAGAATCAGAGCAATCGCTGATTGCGATTCATCTTCCAGTTGAGGCAGCACAAAACGGAAATACGCAGTTCCTAGACCAACAATGACCATGCTCAGCAAGGAGGCAGCGAACGCGAAATATCCTGCAAAAGCCAGAGAGGGCTTTATATGGTTTTTATAAGTACTGGCCCTGCCGAGAAAAAAGCATACAAACACGTTAAATGCCGAAAGCATCAATGCAGTGACAAATCCGCCCACATAACCGCTGGCCATGCCCTCTGAAAACAAAAAGGCGTTTCCCGCCCCCTCAATGACAATCATCGCGATCAGAAGGCCGCCATTCTTCCATTTCTCATCGCCATCAGACGCCTCTGCAAGCCGACCTTGCAATTTGTGCTGCTCGCGAAACGCCTCCAACGCACGGGCCTTATCCTCAGCTAGCTGCTGAAGCTCCGATAGCTCGCCGTCCATTTTTGAAATGTCTTGATCAGCGTTTCGCTCAAACTCATCACCCAATGCAATCGTGCGCTTGATATCCCGGGTCACGTCAATCGAGTCCAAGCGGTCATCCAGAACTTTGAGCGACCGCTCGCCGTACTTGAGTATCTGCTCACGCATTCTGCCGAGCGTCCCTCGAATACTGTGCTCAACATCTGACAACTGGGTCGCTGTACTGGACGGCACACCCGCTGCTCCCCGCAGTTTTGCCAGCTCAACGACACGAAGTTCCCGTTGGATTTTCTCAGGATCAATTTTTGGCAGTACATCGCTATCCGGCTCATCCTTCCGACTGAATAGCAGGACGATGAAAACCAGGAGCTTTCGAAAAAAACTCATTTATAGAACCACAAAAAATCAGAAATGGAGGGGATGCAGAGATAGGAGAGCACTAGACTTACGTCCAATAGGACGCACAGAAATAGGCGAGTGTCGTGGCCATCCCTGCGCCAGAGTCGAGTAATGGCTAAATAATGCCAAGCGCTACAGATAAGGGCAACAAATCAGTACAAAAATGTTTGATTCTGGACAAATGGTCAGTGCTGTTCTGGGAATACCAACCGCCCTGTTCTAGCGAGCCGGGCTTAACGGCGGCCCGCTGGATATTCCCCATACTATCCGCCGCAGAAGCCTTCAGCCAATCGCCATACAGCCCTTTGGACAGGATCACGACTATGCGCTTCCCATCCTCGGGCCGATCCAGCGGGCGAGTGAGCAAGGAGTTGGCTATCGGCGTTAACGCCAAGCCAAAAATGCATGCTTGCCCCTCAAGACGTTAATAGCCCGCCGAATTGGATTGTGCTCAAGCTTTGGCAAATACAGGCCGTGTTATCGCTTTTTCGCAGCACAGAACCGATACAAACTCCTATGGCACTACGCGCTCAAGCCTCCGTGTTACACCACCTGCTGGACCTGATCTGCTTCAGGCGCTAGCGCAACCACTGTCGCGACATGGTTGGTAATGCCGAAAGGAATGTGCACGGATGGAGCAACTGCGCTAGTCGATTTAAGGTGCCCTGATTGGTCATCGAAGAAGATGTGTGGTTTCAATACGCCTAAAATTTTGCCTTTCTCGATGCCACCCAGGAAGAATGCGTCATTGGCCATGACACCCCAACTCTTGAGTGTATTCATCGCACGCTCATGAGACGGAGCATTGCGGGCTGTGACGATCGAGACGCGTATGCGGTTTTCGTATTTAGGATTGAGCTTTTTGTGCTTCTCCTCGACCGACTGGATTTTGGATATCCGCACCATGAACTCCTTCAGCGGCCCCGGGTTATGGGGCTGCATAACGTTTTTCACTTCGTGCGCATGGAACTCAGACAATCCGTAACCGTCCGCCCAACACCCTCTCCTGAGAGCCCTCCCAATTCGCCAAGATAGTGGACACCATTTTTAGTGGACACTACTTTGGATACTGCTCCCCCTCGTTGCCCTGGTCGCCGCCCGAACTTCCCTCCCGCTTTCAAGCGCAAGGTCGTCGAAGCCTCATACCAACCTGGTGTCTCCGTGTCGTTGATCGCTCGCGAACACGACGTTAACGCCAACATGGTCTTTCGCTGGCGGCAGCAGTACCTAGACGGGGTGTTCGGCCCGGTCAGTCGGGGGGCAACGCTGTTACCCGTTGAAGTTATTGACTCGCCTATTGAATTGTCGCCACCCGCGCCGCTACCGCAAGAACCCCATTCCGAGATCCTTATAGAAGTAGGAAAAGCCAAGCTACGTATCACCGGCACGCCTGATCCACAGACCTTGCAACTCACCTTGCAGCAGTTGCTGCGATGATTGTACCTCCCGCTGGAACCCGTATCTGGATCGCCGCTGGCGTCACCGACATGCGCCGTGGCTTCGATGGATTGGCAGCGTTGGTACAAACACAGCTGGAAGCCGATCCCTTCTCCGGCCAGATTTTTGCCTTTCGCGGACGGCGCGGTGATCGAATCAAATTGCTGTGGTGGGACGGCGACGGCTTATGTCTGTTCTGCAAACGCCTGGAACAAGGCCGCTTTGTCTGGCCCCAGGCAACCAGCGGCAGCGTGTCGCTGACGGCGGCGCAATTATCGATGCTGTTGGAAGGCATTGATTGGCGCAGGCCAATTCGTACAGCACCCGTCCTTGCAGTCTGACTTTACGCGCTGAAAATCCTTAGTAACATTCGGCCATGACCCACATGACCGACGCCCTGCCGAATGATCTTCACGCCTTAAAGGCCCTGGTCTCTGCCCAGCGGGCAGAGATTGAGCGCCTGAAAATGATGATCGCCAAATTGCGGCGCACGCAGTTCGGTCGCAGTTCCGAGCAACTGGAGGCGATGATCGACCAACTCCAGTTGAGCCTTGAAGAGCTGGAGGTCAACCAGGCCGAAGTGAGGCCGATCACTGAGCAAGCACCGCGTACCGTTTCCCGCCGTAAACCATTGCCTGTGCGTGACGACCGTCCCGCCGGTTACACGACGCCGGCGGCGGTCTGGTTTGCTTACTCGCCGGACCGCAAGGGGCAACATCTCCGTTCGCACCTCAAAGGCTTCAGCGGGATCTTGCAGGCCGACGGCTACGCCGGTTTTGCTCAGTTGTATAGCTCGGGCAGGGTTCAGGAAGCGGCATGCTGGGCTCACGCTCGCCGCAAGTTTTACGACGTGTACAAAGACCAGTCTTCACCGCTTGCTGCCGAAGCGTTGCAACGAATAGCGGTGCTATATGCCATTGAGCGTGAAGTTCGCGGCCAGCCGCCCGACCGGCGAAAAGCGACGCGGCAAAGCCGAGCCAGCCCGCTGCTGGAGCAGTTGCACGCCTGGCTCAATCAGACGCTGACTCAAGTGTCGAAGAAATCGGCAGTGGGTGGTGCGATTCTCTATGCCCTCAATCGGTGGCAGGCCTTGGTGCGCTACTGCGATGACGGTCGGATTGAAATTGACAACAACGCTGCCGAGCGCGCACTGCGCGCCGTCGCGTTGGGCCGCAAAAATTATCTGTTCGTGGGTTCCGATGCCGGTGGAGCGCGCGCCGCTGCCATTTACAGCCTGGTAGGCTCGGCCAAACTCAACGACCTGAACCCGCAAACCTATTTGACCCATGTGCTGGAACGAATCGCCGACCACCCCATCAATCGGGTGGAGGAACTGCTGCCCTGGAACGTATCTCTTAATCCTCTCGAACACTGCGAGGCTGCTTGATCCATGCCCAAACAATCTCACCTGTCCGTGGTTAAAACCGACCAAGTCCTGATACTTCACATCGAATTTAAATGGATAAAGCCTTCGATCTGGCGCCGGGTCGCAGTGCCTGAAAACATCACCTTGAGCAAGTTACATCGCGTGATCCAGGCTGTTTTTGGCTGGAGCGATACGCACCTGCATGAGTTTGAAATTGATGGTGAAAGTTATGGCGTTCCTGATCCTGATTGGGGCCCGCCGGTGATTTCAGAGCAGCGTAAAAAGCTGATCAGCGTGTTGTACGGGAAGAAGACGTTTCGTTATGTCTATGACTTCGGCGACAACTGGGAGCTGCGGATTAAGGTCGAGAAAACCTTGCCTGCAATTATTTTTCCGCAAGTGCCATGTTGCATTGATGGGGCTAATGCACGCCCGCCGGAAGACATTGGTGGTGCGCCTGGGTATGACGATTTTCTGGCAGCGTTGGCGGATCCGAATCACCCTGAGCATGAGGCAATGTCGGAGTGGTATGGGGATGATGGGTTTGATCCGACGGCGTTTGACTGCGAGCGGGTCAATCAATGGTTGAAGCAGGCGAAGGTCTGATCAGCAAGAGGGTGTCGGGCGGACGGTTACTCTTCTGGCGCCTCTGAAATCCTGATAAACCCGTCCAGGAACGCCAACCGCAGCGGTCGTTGGAAAGAAATAGTAGGAGTAACCATCATTGTTCTCGAACCAGAAGGCATACGACTCGCAAATTTGATCAAGCTCAGCCCGAAAAGGAGAATCAAGATTTTCGTCCAGTAAACGAGCGATATCTCCACTGCTATAAAGGATGAAGACCACTGCCTCCTCTCCTGGCTCACCTCACACACTCTGCATATGAAGTTACGCCGCTGTCGTCCCAGAGGTCGTTTCTCTCCGCCCATGACTTGATGTCGTTCTGAGCGTTGAGAATTCGTTGCTCGAGATCCCGATCGGAAAATGCAGGCACCGGCATACCCTCGTTTACCTGGTCTAGAGATCGACATCGTCAAAGATGTTTCGGCCGCCCTCCTGTGCAGATGGCCGCATCAGATCGCTTCGGCCAACTGCAGGCTCTTCTCCCCGCTCCTGTGATACTTCACTCACCCAATCGTCAACTCGGCGCCTTTGAGTTTCAACCACATCCTCCACCCTTGGCCATTCTGGGAAAGCTGCACGTATTCCCTCTAGCTGATCAATAAAGTCAGAAAGATGGTAATCAGGATCGTCCTCATAGCTATACGTTTCCTGCTGCGACTGGCGAATCCTGTCTAGGTCAGGCAAGACATGCTTCTGTACATCGCTGTAGAAGTCTTCCCGCTCCTGATCACCAAAGAATTCATGCATGTCCTCATCGTAGATGTACCCTAGGTCATCCTCATCGAACACAAAGCCGTGAATCTTGGTCGAGATAGCATCTCTGGCTGACTCCGGTAAAAGACCTTGCCGAAGCAAGCGCAGAGCCAGGTCAGACGACTTCGTGAATAGGTTTCTCGCGAAATCTCGAACCAGGCTGGAGGCCAACTCTCCATCAGTTTTCGAGTACACGGCTAGGAATACGTGGTCAGTCCTGCGCAGCAGGAAAGAGTACAGTCTGCCCCGCCTCGTGCGCTCCACGTCGGCCCCAAAAGTGACGAACTGATAGCATCGTTGTACGATCGCTGCAAACATGCTTGAGGGCAAAATCGTCGCATTCTGAATGCCCGTATCGCCGCACGTCACAAGCTCCATCAACTGCTCAAGTGGTGTGCCATCTACGAAAATCTGCAGATGATCAGGACTCTGGGCGAGTATTAACGCAAATGCATCTCCAATCGTTGGATGCTTGTACCGCCAAAAGCGTCCTTCAGCAGTATCTGCCACTTGTACAAAGCTTCCCCGGAGACTCTCAAGCGCACGGATGCAACCGGCTTGGTTACCACCCAATCTTTCAATTGTCTTCACCTCATCCCCTGAGAGGTTTACCGGGCTTTCGATTGCTCCGTGCTTCATATAAAGCAAAGCCAATGCGGCCTGGCTTTCGTCATCCATGCCCTGCATTGTCTCAACGAGCCATCGCTCCTGCTTGGCGACAAACTCATCGATACTTCTTTGGTCGATCTTGAGGGCCCTGGTGAATTCAATACTACCCAAGCGCCGAGCTGTCTCGGGAGCGAACCGACTGTGAGCTGCCACCGCAGGAAGAAATTCCTTTAAAGCTGTCCGAACCCGCCGCGGTTGGTTGCCAAGCTTCACATGGTTATAAAGGATTTCTGACTTCTCTCGTGGGGTCAGCTCTTTCACGTCGATGACCACCTGGCTTTCCTCGATTAAAGGAAATGCCGTTCTCTTGAGATCACGCCGTGCGCTGTTGTAGATGTAATCACGGCTAGTCAGGACTACCCGATGGCCCGCTCGGATCATCGTCGAGAGCGCTGGGAGTATCCGGTTCCATTCCATCACCAGGTCGGCTTCGTACTGCATCGCCCCAAAGGCGTCATCAACCCAGATGAACTGCGATGCTTCGTCCGTATTCCAGTGATCTCGAATTTGCTCGGGCTTTTCCAGCTTCAACACCCTACTTCCCCACTTATCCATCGCACACATGGCCATAAGTGAGGCAATCGTCGTCTTTCCTGCAGCGGGCTCTCCAACCAGGAGAACAAAACCATGCTGCTGAAGGGCCTGGAGTGCTTTGCGATAGGTGCCAGTCACAACAAGCTTTGAAAGCTCAGGAAGCTCCGTCAGCAGCGCCTTCGTCTGCTTGTACCGTCTCTCATCCAAGATCTGACTGAGGTCACCCAGACCATAGAGCCGAGGCACATTCATGCGCAGGTTACTGCTTAGTTGGATCTTCTCGCAGATCCATGTGGAGCCCAGCAGCAGAACGTGCTTGACCCCAGCATCTTCAAACGCCTGCTTGATCTTGAGATGGCTCTCCCCAGTCCAGTCGCCGTTCGTCATCAGAACATACACATCACACTGTCCCTTGGCGACGAGTCTGTGCACTTTTTCACGCTCACCAGCTACATCTGACAGCGTGAGATTATGATCACGGCGCGATGTGAACTTGCACTGGAAGACGAACGCGCCTTCATACAACTCATTTGCCTGAGGAGACCACGTCCCCTTGAACCCACCGTCGCGACCTCCATCATTTCCCTCAAGGAACGTCTCGACGGTCTGACCCAACACCGTAGAGGCTACGGCCATACATAACTGCTGAAAGCTATGCCAACCCAGGAGGTGAAGGTCATATTTAGGGACGCTCATCTGACGTTCGATCCTTGCAGCCAAGTCCTGATGCCGGACAAAGTGCAATCATAGCGGAGTTGTCGAAATGCCGTGCCCTGGAGATAGCGGCCACACTACTTTCTAATCTGGATCTCGGGACCTGATCCTTCGATGCAGACGTGGCTCATACGTTCTCACTCCGGTGAGGTGTAGCAATCGAATGCCTACTGCCCAGTGACCTCATCGCGACAGCGACGCATCGTTTGCGAAAGCGCGTCAGCCCTCAGAGATCTATATACTCAACCGATCTGCGCTTCTGAGCTGTCAGAATGATTCGGCTATTCGCCCAAACGACGTATAACTCCGAAACCTGCTGCTGCCCCTCCGCATAAGCATAAAATCGTGTATTCAGGCGCCTAGGTCTGGTACGCCAGTTCGCAGCGCTTGCGCCTGGCTCAATCTGCCGGTAAGGCTGGGCGCGTTCAATGAGGCGTTTTTTGAAGTACTTCTCAACAGTGCTCTGATTGGAAAGGAGATGCATGCCGCCAGGGTTCGGGAAAAGCACCGCTGCCAGCTCATTTTCTTGAGCAATGCTGACGGCGACATCGAAAAATGCGTTGACGATGCTATGTACCGTATGAGTAGCCAACATTTCATCCATCGGGTTGATCGCGCGTACGATCAGGCAACGCTTGGTTGGATGGAGCGCCGGAATTGATTCGAAATAGATCATGGCCATCCCCGCAAGCCGACGTTGCACAGGGTCAAACACCACCATATGCGCGTGCCGCTCCTCCTTCCACATGTCCGTGTCATCGCGCGTGCACAGATTCGCGGCTTGCCTAGCGAAAAACGCCGCCGGATGCTTTGACACGAACGCCTGCAATTCAGTGACTTCGTCATGCGCAGGCATAGCGGTGAACTTGCCCTGCTCGCGCTTCAGCCAACATGCACATGTCGCGAGCACAATTGCTTGGGTGTGTCTGAGCGCGGCTTGCAATCTTCCACGGCCAGTTTGCGACCCAGCCAGATTAGCCTCACCCACCATTCGCTTGGCCAGGCTATCAGCCTGCTCATCGTTGAAGTTCATTACAAACGCCGGCATATGCGCCTCAAGAGCGTCCGGCAAAGTGCTGGTGAACAGCGTGTCGAGCTGCTCCAGCCCCTCGGCGATGTCAGCACTGAAATCCTCCAAGGCAGTTATCTGTCCGAGGTCGGTTTCGAGCCACGATCCGATCAATGAGTCCTCACGACTCGCCGCGAACAGCACACCTAGGTGAGCCGCCACGGACTGAGGATCACGCGACTTGTCGTATAGCCGTTTGGAGCGGATGGCGTGGCACACGTCGGTGAAGTCCTTCTTTGAACGGATCTTCGCGCTGATCGTCTTTGCCTGAACCAGCGCTTGCAGACTACTACGCTCAAGGCGCTTTTCCATGCGACGAATCGAGCGCGCCCAACGCATGGGGTAACCATCCCACAATTTCAATCCAGCCATGTGCGATTCGAAACCCAAGACATTCTTCCACTGTGACCTGACGCTGTGGGTGTCAGTCCTGTAGATCATGGATATAGCCTCAACTTCCTGAGCCTGCAGCTCAGCACCTGATGGTCCGCGCCCCATTAGTAGGCTCTCTACCAACGGCACCAATGCGTCCATCTTTTCTTGTAGCTGCTCAGCTGACGACCACGCATGGCGAACCATGCTCGGCAGCAGGACGCCACCCGTTTGGCTCAAGATAGCTGGTAACCGAGGCAGAAGTTTTAGACACTCGGCCTGAGTAAGCGCTTCCCTTCGTTCGTCGTAGCGCTCGCGTGCCGCGTCGTCCGGTTGCTTATGGCGATATCCGATGTCCGCAAGCACCCGATCATCAATGGCCCTCATGATGCAGCTCAGGTTCTCAGTGAAAGCAGCGAAGTGGTTACGACGGAAAGCATCATCCAGCAGCACACGAGATGTTGAATTTAGGTCCCAGCAACAGAGCGTATGTACACCACGGGCCTTGTAGTACCAGTCCATGATCGCTTTGAATGAGTCCAATCCCTTGTCCTCGACCAAGTACTGCAAAGTGCCTGTCCCAAACCGTACCACGCGCTCCGCTTGGCACAAATGACTGAACTCTGGCATGGGCATGGTGGCGAGCAGATAGTGATAGGGCTGGGCGGCAAGAGTGCCAGCACAACGCATGATCCAGTCAACCAACTCGCGCTCTTTACGCGGTTTACGCTGCCCTTTGACCCCAAGCCAAGTTTCAAGGCTCTGGACACCGATGCCGGTATACGCATGCTGAAAACCCAAAACTGCCTCAGGATAGCCATACCCATGTTGCTCAAGCACTGCCAAGTATTCCTGCAATGCTCCGGGGCGCGCCAGGTAAGTGCAACACTGTCCTATCTGCTCGAAGCTCAAGCAGTATGGAGCACCGACCAACAGCGCGATCTCGGCGAGCGGTTCGCCCTCTCCCGCTTTTTTGTTGAGCTCCAATATGAGCGTCTGGCAATGCGCGAGGTCTTCGACGCTCGCGCCCAGAGCAATCAAGTGCTCGACCAGCAATGAAGAAGGCTTGCAGTAGTGGTCCAGCATACGCTTGAAGTGTTGAATCTGATCAGCTGAATGGGCCTTAACCACATCCAATACAAAGGCCCAATTCTCGCTGGAAGCTTGCCAGAGCGACTCGCCAATGACCTCGTAGATCGCATCTGCGCCTGCTGCGCCAGAAGCAACGATCAACTGCAAGTTTACCTGCAGCCGATCTGAGTCTATAGCATCCAGATCATGACGAAAGATACCCGCTACCTGCTTGCGCTTAACTCCATTGGCCAGCAACAGATCAATGGCCTGCTTGAAGGCACGAAGGGCTTCAGGGGTGATCTCGGGCGCGTGATAGCGCTCTTTCATTTGATAGTCTAGCCAGGCCAGTTCCGCTTCTGTCCGTACCACGTTGGTTAGCACCAGCAGCTTAGCGAGTGGGCCCTTCAACCTAAAGTGGCCATAGCGAGCATAATGTTCGATCCTGGCAAAGCTCTCCACGCCGACCTTACGCGCTGCCGTGAACCAGCCAGCATCCAATCTATCTAGCTGTCTCGCGTTTACATAGGACAGCAGCGGCATGCCTTGTATGGCCTGATCAACGGCTGGGGTGTAACGGTTCAAGCGACACGTCACGACTCTGTCGTAGAAGGTCTCGTAAAGATAGGAACGTCCTTCGTAGGTCCGTGTTTTTGCTAACTGCCTACGCGTGTATTGCCATGTTAGCCAATGCGGGATCAAGAATATCCCCAACTTGCCATACCAGGGCCAGGGCTCCGGTCGGACTAATGAGTGTGAAGCGGGTATACCAAGCATTCGGCGGATATGTATCGCCTTGCCAGGGTCTTCGGCAAGCAGATCGCTGACATTGTTCTGAACCCAGCGCCGCGCAGCTCTTAAGGCAATTCTCTGAGTATATCTGGAGTGAACGTCGGCACCTTCATCGTAATCGGAAATGGCCAGTCGTTTGACCGTGTCTCGCCCTTGCTCTATGGCACGGGTACGAAATGCCCGATACCCACTTTGATCCCTCATTGTCATTCCTTTTACGTAGCGGTGCGGTCGTGCAAACGAATACGGTTGAATCAGCTTCATGGTTGATAGCCGGACAAGACTAAAAGCGAAGCCCGCTATTAATGCTGATCACCTCGTTAATGTCGCACCTCATTCGGAAGCCGATAGCATATATTTTCACGGATGGGCCAGAAGCTCCGTTAGCTGCTCAGGCCGGGGGGCCTGTTTCTCGAACTCGAGTTGGCCGTGGATAGAATCGCCATCAAATCGGTAGATCCCCCTGTAATTAAGCATTCCACCCCACCCATTGCCATGACGCCGTCCACCATGGGCACTTTTTTCACCAGTAACAACCCACACGATTTCTAGTCCTTCTGCGTCCAGAAACGACCGCATCACGTCGCGATCTACGACAGCCGCACTGAACCCGGGCTCGTCAACGGACGGATCTTTAAACAGAATTCTGCTATCTGCTGTGGCGTATGCAAGGGACCGCCCTTCCGCCAGACGTAGATGAAGGCCACGCATTAGCGCTGGAGCGGGAACCGTAAGATTGAAGCTTTCCTCAATCGAATAGTCATGGCCTGAGCGCTCGACACGCCAGTCAGCTACCGTTGCTTGCGTGTGAATTGCTTCGTCCGAACCCATCTCGAAACTTCCATTGATGGTGTCGAATGCCGGATGCCAAGGATACTCGCCAAGGTAGCCATTCCTGGGCATATCAAATGCCGGAAAATGATCCCGATTATCTGCTGATGGGGTTAGAAACTCCGTTAAACGCTCAACATCATCGCGTGCTACCAATATCGATTTAACTTTGTGCCAGGTCATCCGATGAATCACGCGTTCGCCATCGACCATAGCCAGATGATTACGGCCAACATTTGTGTCGAGTACGAGCCAGCGTCGGCCAGCAGGGTCAATTACATCAATCTGTTGGACCGGATCAGGCACGTCTCGCGATTGATCCTCCATCCACGCGACTCGCGATTCGGCCGGATCATCGCGCCAGCGCGAAAAGTGAGGGGACCACCAAGTCGGACCTTGACGATCCGAGTCTCGTTGTTTCGTACGAGTCACAAGGATAGTCGGATCCATCTCGCGTGTGCCGACTTGCCAAGGGCCGCGAAAGAGCTCGGGATCTTCCTGATAGTTACCGCCTACAAGCGAGGTGTCAGAAAGACGTCCGGTCAATTCATGGTAGGCGATCCATTGATATTTTTTACCGATGCGCTCGACTCGGTGCTCATTACGGTCATGGCCCGCCATCTCGCGGTCGAATTCGGCAAAGCGTTCTGAAGTCCATCCAAGCTCATGTGCGCGCCAAGCGACCCAATGGCGCGACCTATCACCGGCATATGTTGGATGCCCGGCTACGGCCCGCTCGTCCCACATACGGCCGCGCACAAAGCCGGCAGCACGAATACGAAACTCCTCTATCTCTCCCTCGCCCAAAAGACGCTCGAACTCACCGATAGTCGCGTCACGTTTTTTTTCGGACGCACGCCGCGCCTCCATCAGCTTTTTGGCTTCGCCGTGATCTTTACGAAGAAAAAGCGAGAGCCCCGTAGGCATCGAATTGGTGCGAGCTGCAATTTCAAGTATCTGCTCAAACGCCGTGGCACGCGCCGGATGAGGCTTGATCGCTTCCAAGTACCATGCGTCGTAAATGTCACGCATGGAACGACCATGCTCCGAGCGTGGAAGTAACAGGAAGTCTCCGGCAAGATTATCGATTTTGTAGCGTGCAAAATCACCATCCTTGACCGCGGAGCTGCAGATTTCGTCACGCAAAAAACTGCCGCCATAGTTCTGAACATATGTGCCAAGGGTTTCTTCGGTCACCGTCTCGAGTACCCTCCCTCCTGGATAAGGAGGCCGAGCGCAATCTAGCGATATGTCCGCGGGCAAAACGCCGCGATTGGCAGCAAGCTCGACGATCCCACGCGCGTGGTCGCGAACGAGCGCGTGGGTTGGTAGCTGGTCGTTAGTAAACACCGCCTCGAAGGCAACTCGCGCGAGCTCGGCAAGTCCCTCATCGCTGGAATTTCGCGTTGCTGCACCATATGCAGCAGCAAGCACACGGTCGAAAACATAAGCATCGTCAACACTGGCGAATTTCTCGATCATCTCGGCGGCGAGGTCACGGCGATTTACCAATAGCGTCGCGAGCGCTTTGGTCGCCATATCACGGACCCAACGATGGCTGAGACTAGTGAGCCATGCAAGCGTAATGGCGACTAGTCGAGCGCGCGGCAGCTCGATTGGCTCAAGTCCATTGGCTAGCACCCACTCGATCAATGTTTCAATCGCGCCGTCGCCATCCACGGCGATGTGCGTCGCGCGAGTCGACCATTCAATGTCGCGCTCGTACATCAGCAACGGTTGAAGCCAACGGTCCAGATGGTCGGCATTAAAAAGGTTGTCAGGTTCAGTGGCGATCGCGAGCAGCGTCTCAAGAACTGCGTCACCTCCGATTACGTCAGCGCATTCCTCAACCAGTTCGAGGGTCCGTTTGGTGAAGGCGTCTTGTCGACGCCACAGCAGACTGAGCTGAAAGGCATGAGCAAGTTCCCAGCGGGCAAATTTGCCGTCGACAACGTCAATGAGTTCAACGCCGTAACGCTCTGGCATTTGTACAGTCAATGCCTCGGCGATGCCTGCAAACCTGGAGGAATCTCGACCCGCCACATAAGATGCGAGTGGCCCCCCAGTGATGAAAGCTGGCGCAGGATCGCCGGCGCCTACATGAGTATCGAGTAGCCTCTGGGCTATACGATGGTCACTTAACCGCTCGAATGTGAAGCGAACCATCTCGTTGATTTCTTCGCCATCACCAACTGGCTCAACCGCGATCACACCTTCGCTTTCGAGCTGGAAGAAAAGGCTTTGTTCAGCGAGACCGTTTGAGTTGTGCAAACTTTCGATGATTGAATTCGCGGCGCCAATTGAGAGATAGCCGGTACCCGCAACCACCATCTCTTCCGTGAGCGCCGATAGGACCGCTTCTACACGCTTTAGCCTTGGCGCCAAGCCCATCCGCAAATTGAGCGTCTCGACCACTGCGTTGAAATAAAAATCGAAAACCTTCGACACGCCAGCCAGTCCACGCGGAAGTTCGCTTTCATTACGACGTTCAAGCATGTCACAGCAAGTACGCAGGAACAGCGGGTTTTCAAACTCTGGCGCGAAATGCGGGGCTGCCATTCGAACAATGCCACGCTGGTCGAGGTAGCGACGCGCGGCTTCAGCCGCCCTTCCTGCGAAACCTGGGTGTTCCAAGCGGGGTAACGCGGTCGTGTCGAGGCCGCGCACGATATAAGGGATGAAGGTAGAGCGACAGGAAACGAGGACCGCTATATGTTCAAAACGGTCGGCAACAGCAAGGAACGCGGCAAGACGCTCGGACCAAACCGCTACGCCATTACGCTCGTTGATCGCATCAACCATCACTAACGCGCGGGTGCCAACTGCTTCGGCAGCGGAGTCAAACGCACCGAGAATTGCGTCCGGAGGAGCATTTGTCAGCCCCAACTGCTCGGCGATCTGTCGCCAAGGTTCCGCATCACTGAATGCTCCACCAAGCATTAGAACAGCGGGAAAGCCCTGCGCAACATGATGCTCGGCGACATCGGCCAGCAAGTGTGACTTGCCAACGCCCGCCTCTCCGCTCAGCAGCAGGCGGTGTGAATTAGCGAAGTTGGTCGAGGGGGCATTGATTTCCTCAACAACGCGATCGATCACTTCGCGCAAATGTTCGGCAAAATGAAGACCGTCGCGACCACTGTCCTGACCCGCGCCGGGTTGCCGACGTAGCTCCCAGATTCCGCTCCGACAGCGGTTGAGCGCCGCAGTTGCAATCGCCAATAAAGCACTCCATTCCCCGAATGGAATGAGATTCGCTGGGCCAAGTGGTACGCCGCGAATTGCTGAAGATATCGCAGCCATTTGGTCGCCGAGCGCAGTGAAATCTATATCACATGTGCCCCCCAGCGCGGCGCCGATGCTGCGTAGCGAACGATGTCTCGCCTCGTCGAGATCATCAGCCCAACCAATGATCTTGCATGCGAAATCGGGATCTCGTGCGAATGCGACTAACGCCTGACGAATAGGCAGTTCGATATTAAGTTCTGGCGTGTAGCGACGACCGAGAGCGGCACGGCTGATCGCAAACCGGTCTTTAAACCATTCGCACCCAAAATGAGGGAGATCGAACCAATAGGTACGACGCCCCACATACAGTGGATCATTCCGTGAGAGTCGTTCTGTGAGCTGGAAACCGCCCCAGAGTTGGATTTCAACTATACGAGGCGCGATGGAAGCTTGACGCGCAATCACCCAGTCATCCCAGCGATCGCGCTCAGACTTACGGCCTTCAACACGGCCATCAGACAAGTCGAAAGGTATGCATACGATGAAGGTGGCGAGTGCAGGGTGTTTGGCTACGGCGTTTTCAAAGGAGTCTTTGAGCTGCCCCGCTTCGCCGCTACCGAGCTCGAAGAAATACTTGGCCTGCCATCCAGTTTCAGATCCGTTGGGCTCGACTCGATAACATTCAAGTCCTGCGTCGGCACCCGCCCCCTTGCGGTGGAACGGTACGCCACCCCGAGACTCGAGCGCGGCAAATTGACAGACGAGCTCCTCGAAACCGGCGTGCTGGCTGCCGTGATGTGTGCGGATGGCTCGGAAATCAATCATTGGTGTTGCCATCGGCGGTCCTCAAGTCAGTTACGGAGTTCTACTAAGCCGTGATAGTTACGCATATTGTATCCGTCCGGCCAAGTCATCTACCCAGCCCCGCAAAGCCAAGACATGGTGTGCACTTAAATTTAAGTGGGCACCAGTTCTAGCCTTTTAAGCGGGTACTTCATGCAGCCAACACGCCGTTCCTATTCAAAATCCTTCAAAGCCCAGATCATTCAAGAGTGTGTCCAGCCCGGCGCTTCGATTGCCAGCATCGCGCTCAGCCATAGCCTCAACGCGAACCTCGTCCACAAATGGATTCGGGTGCACACGCAGCAAAACACGGCGCTGCAACAGACATGCTCACCAAAATACTGCAGCCGATGCAAAACCAACCTGATGAAGGCATCTTTGCTCATCCCTACCATACCTCAAGCATGGCGATACGCGGGCTCCTTTGAACCGAATATGCCCGTTAGCCCGACTCTAACTCACCGCGCCGCCGTAAATGAGCTCCCTTGAGACGCAGGTTTCGTGCTTATCTCAGATTAGGGAAGTCGGTTCATATCAGCATCAAACCAGTGGTTGGCTGAGACATCATGCCCGCCTCTTAAGCGATATGTTCCGGTTAAGCATATGATGGTATTTTCATTGGTCACGCGAATTTCATCTATTCGTTCTAGGTTTGGATGATCGCTGAGCTCTCGACACTTTTGCTCAAGAGCATCGAATTTATCGCCAAGAACAGCACGCAGCCCATCTTCGGATGAGCAGATTATTTGCGGGTCAAATATACCTGCTCCGGTTCTTTCGCACTCACTCCAGGGAGCGCTTTCCTGGATGCACTTGAACTCAACCTCGAAGCCCTGTACAGAGCCTTCGTAAATTTCCACTGGACGATTCTTCATTTTGTGAATAATCCGAGCCTTCGATTTTTGTGTTATGCGTGGCCCTAGGTAAATTCGTTTTAGTGCAGGATCGGTATAAAGCTTTCGGCCCTCTTTCCCAGCGAGATACCGCCACTCTTTTTCATGCTGCCACTCCTGTCGCTTTTGCATTAATCGATTTGTGATCAAATCCATTGTTTCAGAAATGGCAAGAAGCTCGAATGTCAATTGAGGAGGGGTGATTGAGTCATACACGACAGGCAGCAGTGGGATTCGTTGCAGGTCGCCGAGGGCTAATTCCTGTGTGTCAAACTCCAGGCAAATGCCTTCAAAGTTGCTGGCATAGTACGCCCACAGAGGGTAATCCAAATGAGTGGTTGACATTGATATCAAGCCTGACTTTTTCGCGGTCGCCGCGGTGCCGCTGAGAGCTTTCTTAGAAAGCTCTAAAAGCTCTTTTGGCATCAAGAAGGCGAATCGATCTTCGGCAGGGTACTCGATCATCGCCTCCATTGGATCATTCATTTGATCAAAGCGGGGAGCATACAAATAGCTGCTGAAAATAGCGTCCAGTTCTCTTTTGACCAGGTCTGAACCCAGTGGGCGATATCGGTAGAGCGATGTTGGGCGGGTTGGTTTATTTTCTGAAACCATGGAGGGGTACCATCTATAAAAAACTTCTGAATTTAAGCTACGGTGACTTTTCAGCGGCCTAATCAGTCCTCAAGCGCATGGGCATTGATGCACTGATTTCCATGCAAAGTGAAAGCGTGGAAAAGGTTTTCCGCTGTGGGGCAGCCGTTGGCCTGGTATACACTCGCTGTGCGAAGAAAGGATGGCGAGCCTTGCTCGGGCTCGCCCGTTGTTTTACTTGTTGAAATAGTCACGCACGTGGTGCGACCAGGTGCCGACCGCCGCAACCGCGTTCTTGAGCTGCGTTTCTGTGCATCTGAACGAAGCACACCAGTTTCTGACCTCGTTAGGATCATTGACGTCTATCCGCTTAGCGTCCGCAGGGTGGGTGATGTGCTTGTTATCCGACATGATGACTATCCTTAATCATTGATGGCTAATTGATATCCACTTAGATCGGGTCGGAGCGATAGATTTTCAAGGCTGGCCTTAGCGACTTTAGGTTCATTATTTGCTCGGAATCCTGCGATGAAGCTGGAAGGCGCAGGTAGGTGGATGCCAGGTAATCCAGGAAGTGACATGTGCCGTGCAGGTACAGTGCTACCGCACCTTGGTTGGGTCGCAACTTCCGGCGTGGTCTACCACGGCGGCTGCTATCACTTCCCTGGAGCTTGAACGACATGAACGAGAGTGCTTGTCGTTCAAGCTCCTCTCACCGAAAGTCATGCTAGCAGGTCATCCCTTTGAGAGCGTGCGCAGGCACTGATGCTGGTCCGCTGCGTACGTTTCGTCGCCCGCTATGGGTACCCAATCTTACCTCGCGCGTGCCTTAGGACATCCGCCCTCCCCGCAGCTACGCTTTCGACTCCTTCATTGGAGTCGAAACAATGTCCATTGAATATGTCCTTGAGCGGCTGTACCAGAACCAGATCGCCTTAGAGGCGGCCGTAATGGAGTTGACGCTGAGGGCTGAACGCTAGAGAGCGCCGGACACATCAAACCAGGCTTGGCCAAACTGAAGGCCAAAGGCCTACACTAATCAAGCTGGCTACGACGTCCCGCTGCGACAGCCCTTTTTTGACTTTGTGCGCATGCTACAAAGGATGACCCCGTACGACACAGCTCGTCAGATTCAAATCCCAAACTATGGCACCCAGACAAAATGGCATAATATGCCAATGATCGAAAGATACTGTTTGTCGAAAGTTGGAGCTTATTATGGCGACGCGAAACGTTGTGCTCACCCCTCATCAGGAACAGGTTATCCATGACCTGGTGCAGTCTGGCCGCTATCAGAATGCCAGCGAAGTGATGCGGGAAGGTTTGCGGCTATTGGAACAGCGCGTCGCCGAAGACACCGCTAAAATTGAGGCCCTGCGTCAAGCGACCTCAATCGGCATCATGGACCTTGAGCACGGGCGCTTTACTCAGTTGAACGAAGGGGATCTGGAGCAATTTCTCGAGGGCTTGAGCCTGGAGGCCACCATCCCCACTAGAGAAAAACACTGAGTATGCCGCAGTATCGGATTACCAACGCGGCGCGCGCCGACATTGTTGACATCCTCAGGCTCTCCCAGACACAGTTCGGCGATCAAGCACGCCAGCGCTACCAGGCGCTGATCCTCGCGGCGCTGCAAGCGCTGGCCGACACGCCTTATCGCATTGGCAGCCACGACCGCGATGAGCTTGCACCGGGCCTTCGCAGCTATCACCTCATCTATTCACGCCAGCAGGCCAAACAAACCCATGGAACGGTCAAAAGCCCACGCCATATCGTGTTCTATCGTGTGGCAAACGACGACGTGATCGAGGTCGTCAGACTCCTTCATGACGCCATGGAAGTGCAGTTGCACTTGCCTAATGACGGATCACCGAGCTAGCCCAAAGGGCTAACTGGCCATGAACAGCGAAGGTAAGGTGCCCCCTAGCGCCCTCGCTGTCAGTCGACTCGGCAGCCAATTGAAGCGGGAGGTTTTGGACCTAACCTGACTATCGAGACCCAAGACCAGAAACACGATGTTCAACTTTGCGTACCACTTCAAGGCTGAACAACCGCTTCTAAAGTGTTTTCGTGACCAGGCGCCTAACATTACGCTCCAGCTCTCGATAGGCACGCGTATTGATGCCCATGACGACCAGCGCCTTGGCAACATCACGCAGAGCACGAACACTTCGCGAGTCAATTTCAGGATAGGTGCTGAAAAACAGACCCGACAACACCGCTTAAAGGTATCGACTCATTACCCATGTCCTCTTCCGAACGAGCAAGGGTTTGCCAGATACGGGTTGCTCATCCAGTATACGGAGGCGCACTGAATACCAGCCACGGCCACCGAGGTCCGTGTCAGAAATCGCCATTCGCGATCGCTCGCACACCCGGTGCGAGCGGGGGCAAATGTGGGGGCATATTTTAGATTTTTTGAGCTGAAAATATTGTCCTAGAGCCCAGTCAAAATGTTTTTTGGTGATCCTGAGAGTCTTTAGGTTTCATCGGGCAGGCTGTTTATCTGATCATTTTGCCTTTCCACAAACCAGCTAGCTCCATTCACTTCCAGTGGATTGCCACATTGGGGGCACATCTAGGGGCATTCTTTGGATAGTTTGAAAAGGATGCCCCCGGTCTGAGGTTCAACAGCCACCTTTTCAAAAAAGTCATACCAGGCAGATAAATACTTTTCAGTTTGGCGATACTGTTATTACGGTTGCCCCGGAGAAAGCACCCGCAGCCACAGCGCCTCTGGTCCTCAATGTCGACGTAACTTCAATTGCAGCACTACCGTTACTCGAAGTCACGACATTAATACCATCAGTGGCATCCTTTTGGTTAATCTTAACTTCGGAATAAAGGCTACTATCGCTTCTCAAGCGTACCCCATAAGAATCAGTTCGAGTTGCTTTTACACTTACGCTTGTTGAACCCGAGCAAGAAAGGTTAAGGCTGATAGACGCTTGCGCACCCTCTAAAGAACTTTCAGATAAAGTATCGTGATCAATATTGGTTTTCCCGTAAAGATCGCACTTCACCGGCGGTGCCTTCAAAGGAACGCATGAGGTAAAAGGATACGTATAAGAACCGGTTGCGATTTGCAACTTTAAACACTTCGGATTATAGAAGTAACCTTCAACGAGCACTGACGTACGATAGGGTATATTGAACACCCCTTGATTGTTAAGTCGGAGAAGTATGTCCCCCATAGTTAATGCACGCCCTGCTTCAAATGGAATTCTCCATGACCGCATACTCGCGTCCGACTCCGGCACGGAATCAAATATGACTGTTTCTAAAATGACACAAACATACCCGTAGTCTCGATCTCCACAGTCAGTGCGTTCAGGGTCGTAGACCGACCAATTGCTTACCGTGTAGAAATAACGAACACCCCTCCCCTCATTTTGACTAGAGGTAACCACCAGCGTTGGGGCTGAGTATGCGTGTGTCAAAACACAAAAGAACAATACCGCAAAAACAGTTAAGTTTTTCATATGCACAACCTAATATTGCAATGCAATGTGCAATTGCCGCAAATTAAAAGACAATACCCATCAAACACAAATTTTTTCATATCGAAAACAACCTTCCCAAACTACTCATAGGAGATTGTAAAACTCATAGTCGATTGAAATGCACCCACACCAATACTTTTATTTACCAAAGCTTGAGTATTTCCCTGAAGATAAGCATTGAATGCTATCAGGTTATCGCCTTTGATCATGGCACCCATATCATGAGTCTTATTCAATGCCAAGGGCTTGCCGCTCGACGTTTCCAGCCCAACTAACAAGCCATGAACGTCAGCGCTTTGAATCATTAACAACCCTGGAGGCTCGCTGCTTTCAAGGCCATTGAACGACAAGTTCACCTTGCTCTTGCCAGTGCCCAATTGGCAGTTTTGCAAACGCAAGGTAATGGGCCGTCCACGAGTCCGACCATTCAGGTAAAGCTCTTTTTCAACAACACTTTTGAAGTCCAGCTCAATCAACTCGTCTTCCAAGGCGAGTACACAAGGTTCGTTCACCAGCGTACCGGAAAAGTACATGTTGTCTTCTGCCGACGCAGGCGCTGGGAACCACACACTGGCAGCCAACCAAAAGCTCAGATTCACAGTCCGCTTGAGCATAAGGACTCCTAGTAAAACTCGGCCAGCAACAGCGCCGAAGCGTTGAAATCGATGCTGGGTAGATCACTGCCAGCAAGCTTGACAGGAACCGCTTCGAGCAGAGGCAACGTGGTCGGGATGATTTGAATGTATCGAGGCAGATTGGGGATGAGTTCGGTTCCCCCAAGCATTATCTTGATGCCAAGGTCCGGCACCGAAGACTGCACTGCCTTGGGCTCGAATACGGTTGGAATGCCCTTTAGCGTCAGAAGCATGCGCCAGGGTGCAGCGATGACGGCCCCTGGACAGCTGATCTGATACGGAATTGCCTTGAGGTATCGCTCGCCATCAATTCGGCTGACGGCGAGATTGCCAAAGCTCACATCGATACGCCTACCCTTGTCGCTCACCGCGCAGACAGGCCTTACCAGCAGAGTACCGCTCAATTGCATGTTGTCGGCGATGCACGCCAGGGACAGGGTTGCGACTGATAGCCCCAGCAGAACTTGATAAAGAACGTTCATCGATACTCCACTACCATCGTTGCACTGGCAGAGAAAGCGCCATTGACGATTTCACTGCTTTGCGACCTTTTCGCCAGAACGGCTTGGATCAGCGGTTTTTTGCCCGCATCAAAGTTGGCCCAGGTATTCACCGCAAGCGCAGCACCATCTTTTTTAAAGGCAATACCGAGTTCGTTGTTGCCCGGTACCGCCAACAAGGCCGGGGAGAACCAGGTTCCGGTGCCCCGCACCTGCATGCGCACTTCGTTCGTCACAGCCCTTGTGCAATCGAGGGTGTAATCAAGGGTGATGGTTTTGTAGGAGCCATCAATATCAGCGATTTGCACATCCCCAAAAGCCGCCACGATAGGCCTCTCGTTGTTGATCACGCAGGGAATGCTTGCCAAGACAGTGCCACTGATTGTGACGGTCGTTTCATACGCATCGGCGGACATGGCTGCCCCCAGCGCCAACACCATCGTTACAACGCTATAACGCGCCAATGTGCGATCGTCAGTCATAGCTCAGATTCACATTGAGGCTGGCACGAAACACGCCCGGCCGCAGTGGCGCGGCGGTACGCTCAGGGCGGATGTAATACGTCAGTTGGCTTTCGCCGGGAGAAACAAACCATACGGGAGCGGTACGCCCCAAAACCAAGTTGTGCCCCTGTACGTCCTGCATACGCAGACCGAAACCACCCGCACCCGTTACTTTGATCAGTTCCGGGGTATCGGGATCGGTTACCGCGCTGAAGCTCAACGT
Source organism: Pseudomonas sp. ICMP 8385 (assembly GCF_002699915.1). Taxonomy (NCBI): domain Bacteria; kingdom Pseudomonadati; phylum Pseudomonadota; class Gammaproteobacteria; order Pseudomonadales; family Pseudomonadaceae; genus Pseudomonas; species Pseudomonas sp. ICMP 8385. Next base: position 23,795 of record NZ_LKBY01000126.1, read on the forward strand.
GGCCACCGGCTCACTGGCACTCCAGAGCAACGTACCCAGTCGCTCATCGCGTCGCCCTCCTTCGCTACGCACGCAACCGCGCAGTTTCAGCTGTAACGTCACGGGTTTGCCCTGATCGCCGATTCGGGTGAAATTGGCGGTATTCAAGTCGCCCAGATCCAGCGCCTGATGACGAGAGCTCGTGTCCAGATAACAGGCGCTTTCCAACAAGGTGCCGACCACTTGGAACTCAGCCGTCTGCACATCATTGCCAGCAGCCAGCGCCGGGATTGAAAAATTCGCACAGCAGAACGATGCCGCCAGACAGCTGCGGATTGGAGAAATCATGGTTTCGACTCACGTGCAGGGAGCATGGCTAAAACTCACTTTTTGTTAACGACGGGGCTGGCTGTGCAAGCCCCCGCCACGCAGTTGAACTGCAATTGCGGACGACCGCCGTAGTCATTGACGTAAGTCAGCACCGGCTTTTCACCCAGGGTCCGGGTGCTCAGGCCGAGGTCCTGCTGGGACTTGGGCGCGATCATGAAGGGCTTGAATTGCGCTGGGCTTTCAGTCTTGATGTCAGGCGCCGCTTCGATCACCGTGATGTAAAAAGGCGTCGGATTGTTGACCTGATAGTTGTCCCCCCGACGAGTCAAGGTCAGTTTTTCCTGCCAGGGCACCTCGCTCACTCCCACCCTGGGCGCAATCGCCAGAGGCCGGTAGAACAGCTTCACCCGAGTCTGCAAAGCAATTTGCAACGTGTTCGGTTTATCGCTGCGTGGAGGAATTTCACGCAAATTGAAATAGAACAGCGACTCGCGGTCCTGAGGCAGTTTGCTCAGCTCTGGCAAGCCCTGAATCTTCACCTGACTGCTGGCGCCAGGCTCCAGGCGCTGCACAGGAGGCAACACGACCATCGGACTGGTGACTTTTTCCGCTTGTTCGTTTTCGATCCAGCCCTGCGCCAGATAAGGCAACTGGGTGTTCTGGTTACTGATGCTCAGACTTACGGATTTTTCGCTGCCTACAAATATCACTCGGGTGCGATCCAGCGATACGGCGGCCTGACTCATTTGCGCTGAGCTAACACTAAGCAGCGCGAACAGCGCCAAGGTGTAGCGTTTGAAGATCGTCATGTGTGGTTCCCGTAGCAAAAAACTAAGAGGCCGCTTTGTCAGCGTCGCCAAGGGGCAGACACAGCAGTTCCAGTTGTGATTTGAGTGAATCGAGTTTTTTCGGAAGGGTGAAACTGCATTGCGCGCTTCCGCCCCAGTTCAGTGACATGATTTCGCCAGGCTTCATGCCGCTCAGGTAAGTTGATCCTTCTTCACCGATAATGCCGGTGTCCTGCCCCCGGCTATTCTTAGCCGTTGCGCCAAAAGGCGGTGCGTCACGGTCGGCCATCAGAATGGTGACCATGGCTTTGCGGCCGGCAATGACGTTGAAGCGGCGATAACCGATCGCACCTTCTGTCAGCGTGGCCTGAATGACCGACTGAGTCGCTTCCACCTCGTCTGGCAAAGCGTCCAGATCAATGCTGGTCTGATTGCGGTAATAGCTGTTGACGTCCGTGACCACGGCCTTACCGAATCTATTGGTGTGCGTCAGCCCGCCATTGCCCCGTACCGGTACACCTGCCACGCCTTGGGTGTCGACGAGCAAACGAGTGCCCCCCATCACACTGTTGCGATGCAGAGCGGCGCCCTGGCCGGTAATCGTCGCACCGCCTTGCACCGACAAACCGGCTGAGGTGTATTCGCCTGTCTGGTAACTGCCACTGGCAACTACTTGGGCAAGATCGCCTTGATGAGAGAAAAAACCACTCGCGGTTTCGCCGTTCGATGTCTTGCCCGCGCTGAGCATGTATTGATTACGTTCGTCGAGACTGTCGTAGTAGCTCATTGTGTGTGTACTCTCGCCGCCGCTGGCCGATGCGCTATAGCTCACAGATCCGGTGCCGCCCCATGGGATATTGATCGAGAGGTAAGCACCATTGTCGGAGGCGTGATTGGACTTGTTTTTGTAGGCGGTCATGGACACGCTGAGATTCTTCAAACCACCCACGTCGAAATAGCGCGACATGGACAGGCTGAAGCGATCGCTCGGCCTGCTGTCCCAGTACGTTTGATGGTTGTAATTGAAATAGACACTCAGGTCGGCATCACGAAATTGTTTGCTCACTGTCGTGGTATACATATTCTTGCTCCGGTTCAGCGGCTGATCGCCGCGCCGGGCTTCAATAAACTCGTTCATGCTCATATAGTTTTCTTCGGAAAAACGATAGCCAGCAAAGGTCACTTGACTGTCGTACTCATCAAAACGCTTGGAATAGCTGATACGGTAAGATTTCCCTGTCAGAGCACTGCTCCTGACCGGCACACTGGCACGGGACTGAGTTACGTCCACCGACAACGCACCAAAGCTCATCAGGTCACGCCCGATACCCAGCGCAAGGGAGCCATAATCCTTGGCGCCGAGCCCGCCGCCATACAGCGACCAGCCATTGCTAACCCCCCAGGAAAACTCACCCGTGGTGAACACCGGGCCGTCCAACTGATGCTCCCAGTCGGAAGGCTTGCCAGTGGCCAATTTGTAACGAACGGATCCCGGGCGCGTCAGGTAGGGAATGCTGGCGGTATCAACCTTGAAGTCCTGAACACTGCCGTCCTGTTCTTCGACGTGCACATCCAACTGGCCACTGACCGCATCGTTGAGATCCTGAATACGAAAGGGTCCGGGCGGTACTTGGGTGTTGTAGAGCACCCTGCCCTGTTGGCTGATCACAACCCTGGCATTCGTTCGAGCCACGCCGGCGATCTCAGGGGCATACCCACGAAGATTGGGTGGTAGCATGTTGTCGTTGCTGCTCAAATTGGCCCCGGTATAGCGAAAGCTGCCGAAGAGATTGGAGTCCAGATAGTCTTCGCCGACGATCAGGCTTGAGCCTAAAGACGGTATCGGGCGCAACGCATAAAAACGGCTCCAGGTGAACTGCTGCTGCGAGGACTGACCCGCGCTGCGCTGCATTTGCGATTGCCAGTCTCCACGCAGGCGCCAGGCATCTAGGTTGAAACCCACCGTACCGTTGCCGGTCAGGCTGTCGCTTCGGCCGCTTTTGCGGTCGGTGGTCTGGGCATTTATGCTGTAATCAAACATCGCCCCGGCAATACCATCGTCCCAGCGTGAAGGTGGATCCCAATTCGCAGCGGTGTACTCCAGCTGATCTTGCGGCACACTAAGATAAAGCCCAGAAGAACCCAGATCACCACGGGCCTGCATACCGGGAACACTGCTGAGTTGCAGACACGAGCCCTCACGCCACCACGTCAGATTTTTTATCGTCTGGGCTTTGAGGCCTAGCTCACTCACAAGGGCGGGAGACAGGCAGGCAAGGCTGCTTTTCGGATCATCATCGGCAGTAACGAAGACAACCGAAAATTCAACTAGCGTATCGCGGTTGAGATGAACCATCAGTGTGTACTCTCCCGGCATGATAAAGTTTGCCGAAGCAAATACCCCAAGATCCAGGTTTTGACGATCTTTAAGATCCAGTACATCGGTATTGAACTGAAACTCTTGGGCTGCGCTCACCCAAGTCGATAAACAATACAAAGTGGTGGCGGTCAATACCTTACGGTGATCCACGCGAATACAATCCTTGATCGGTTAAGCTGCAGACGCCTCAGCCAATTAAAAGTGTTCAATACTCAGCTTTACCGTGGCGTGATAGTTGCCCGCCTGCAGTGAACTTCCGGTACCCACAAGTTCAAGAAAATAATTAAGCTCGATTGCATCATCAGCGCGAGCTGCACCATCAAGCGACATGCCTGGGGTAATCAACTTTCCGCGACTGTCCTTTATTTGTAATGCCACGCCTTGGGCCACACCCTGGAGATCAAAGTAACGTCCGCTGCTGTCCCCCTCGAATGTCAACTTCAACGCCCGCAATGAACTGGTTTGACCCTGGCTATCCAACTCGCCGCCGCAACCGCTAAGCAAGATATTCAACGGCCGTTGAAACGATGCATCGCCGTGTATCAGACCGTGCAGCGCAGCGGGCTGGAAGACGACTGCCTGTCCTTCATTCCCCACGCTCATCACACAGCCAGTATCGACGATACTTCCTGACAGCTGCACGCGCCCCTTCAGTGCGCCGCCAACGGCAATCTCGTCGGCACGAAGGGACGCACCAAACAGCCCTGAAAACAGCAAAAGCGGCGACAGCAAAAGCACACTCGAGCGAATCATCAAAACCTCCGCAAGCCTCCCTGGAGCGCGTACCTGCTACGCACCCCAAGGCCTCTCAGTAACGGAGTAAGTTATTGATAAGCGAGAGTGAAGTTTGCAAACGTTTCAAAGTCGCCCGGGGTAATTTCAGACGGTGTACCAGCCTCGCCGCCCTCACCGGCAAGCGTGTCACCTTGGAGATAAGCGCTATATGACAGGAAGGTGTCACCGTTAGACAGCGTTTGCGCAGGCGATGCGCTGCCAAGCTTGATCAATTCACCATTGTGGTCGGCAATCGCCAGGCTTGCACCACGTGCAGTACCTTTGATTGCCAGCAAATCCGGGTTGCTTGCAGGAGAACCGGTGAAGGTCGCGGTGGCACTCTTCAGCGAGCCCATATCACAACCACGCAGTTCGATTTTGAACGGAGTAGGACTGGATTTGCCACCGTTCTTAAGTGCAACGTTGGCCACCTGATTCATTTCGATAGTCTGATACTGCGACTCTTGAGCAATAGAGCACGGCGCATCAATAATCGAACCTTTGAAGGTAATAACACCTTTACCTTGATCCGCAGCCATCGCAACGACAGACGTTGCAGCAACAGTGATAGCCATAATTGCGCTAGCCAGACTTTTGACTTTCATTTCATACTCCTAAAGTTGATGTTGTTCTTGAGGGGCTCACTAGAGCTCTCTCGAAGCTCGCTATAGATACACCGTCGAGCTGCAACAACTTTAGAAGGATGAGATGTAAAAGTGACTAGGACTTTTCCGACATAACCATCGGAATATTCCCACATAATTCAATTGATACCGCTCAAGACGTCAAGGCATTACGCTTCGCAAGCTCGGCCAGATCCACCAATGAAGCCGCACTGAGTTTATGCAGCAAACGCGTCTTGTAAGTGCTGATGGTTTTATTGCTAAGAAATAACTTTTCGCTGATCTGTTTATTGGAGTAACCCTGAGCCAGATGTTGTAACACTGTCAGCTCGCGATCTGTCAGTGATTGAATTCGCTTGAGTTCAGTCAGTTGATCTTCAGTACTGACACTGTCAGAAGCCAGCGAAGGAAAAAAGGTATAGCCCGCGTCAACTGCCTTGATGGCCGTGACAAGCTTGTCCAGCCCTTCTTCCTTATTCACAAAGCCGCGGGCACCCAACTGGATACAGCGTCGGCATACTGCATCGGCGGGTTGCGAGGTCAGAATCAGGATCTCGCTACGCACATTCAGTGCTTTGATCCGGGTAATCACGCTGAACCCGTCGAGCCTGGGAATGCCAATATCGAGAATCACTACCTGCGGCGTCAGTTCACGCACCATCTGAACGGCATCGACTCCGTTGCTTGCCTCTCCCACCACCCGCATGCCGTGCTTCTCTAACAGGATCCTGACGGCGAGCAGGATCACCGGGTGATCGTCAACTACGAGAACGCTATGCATTGGTGAACCTCTTGAACGCGCTTACGACTGAACAGTAAAGCTGGGAACACGCAGGCTAACACTTTTAGCCAACAGGGCCGATCTGTAAGATCTTAAGAAGTTCATCTTGGGAAATTTCCTAAAAAGTATAGGATATTTCCCATTTTTGCACCGAAGACTCGCCAGCACACTTATTCCTCCTCCCCTCGGTGTAGATATGCGATGCGAGACTTGACAGTTTTGGTGCTGGAGGACGAACTCTTCCAGCGGCTGGTTACTGTGACCGCGCTTGAAACGTTGTTCCCGGGGACGGTTCTGCAAGCCGCTGACGGTCATGAGGCAGTCGCTGCCCTGGAGGGATGCGAGCATGTGGATATTCTGCTGTGCGACCTCAAGATGGCGGGCATGGATGGCTTGGCCTTTCTGCGACATGCCACCAGCAGCGGCAAAGTGCGTGCGGTGATTCTCTGCAGCGGGCTCGACCCCGTCCTGCGCCAGGCCACAGTACTGATGATCCACTGTCTGGGTCTGATCTTTCTTGGAGACCTCGGCAAACCCTTCAACATTGGGGGGTTCAGCCAACTGGCAAACCGCTACCGGATGCTTTGCAACGCCAGCCCAAAGTCGCTGTCATCGACTGAAATGCCGTCGTTGAGCGAGGTGCTGCAAGGCCTGGACAATGGCGCATTCGAGGCCTACTACCAACCCAAGGTGACCCTGCAGGAAGAAATACTCGTTGGTGCAGAAGTACTTGCGCGCTGGGTGCATCCAGAATGGGGCGTTCTGGCACCAGCGCACTTTCTACCGGTCCTGGAACAGCACAACCTGATCGACAGAATGTTCTGGCACTTGTTTGAACAGGGCTTGGCCCTGCATCAGCGCATGAGCGCACAAGGCATGCTAATCAGCTTGGCGTTCAATCTGCATCCGGCCCAATTAGCGTGCAGCACTCTGACTGAACGAATTCCGATAATGCTTAAGCGCGCTCATGTGCCCAGCACTTGCGTCACCTTCGAGATCACCGAATCGGGCTTGCTCAGTGCGCCCGCCAACAGCCTGGAGAACCTCGTCCGGTTGCGTATCCTCGGCTGCGGCTTGGCCATGGATGATTTTGGCGCAGGCTATTCATCGCTGGATCGGCTCAGCGAGTTGCCATTCAACGAAATAAAACTGGATCGCGCCTTTGTCAGCAAAATGCAAAGCCAGCCCAGGAGTGCGGCGATCATCAGCTGTTCGGTTGCACTTGCGCAGGCACTGGACATCTCGCTGGTCATAGAGGGGGTTGAAACCACCGAGCAACGCAACCGTCTGCTCGGGCTGGGTTGTACCACTGCGCAAGGATATCTGTTTGCCCGGCCCATGCCGAAGAGCCACTTCATCGATTACTGCCGGAGCCGTCTGATCGCTCATGTAGAAGTACTGAATAAAGGTAAAAGCTTTGAACTATAATCCAGTCAGCCATGATGGCCCTGCCGTTTCGCGAAGCGCGCGCACAGGCCCCTCCTGCATACGACTGGCTCCAGTCCCCTCAGATTCACTCGGCCGCTTCCCAATGTACTTACGCCTGCTCTGGCTGATCTTGTGCACGTTGTCATCAAGCACGCTCGCACAGGCTGCACTGCCGACGTTCGCGCCCCATCTGCTGACCAGCCAGACGCACATTGATCGTCAAGGCATCGGCATTTCCACTCAGGACTGGCATTGGCTGCGTCACAAAGCCGAACTCAGAATCGGTATATCGCCTGACGAATCGGCACCGTTTTCGGTTAATGCCGAGAGCAATCAATATGAAGGTATAAGCGCTGACGTCGCGGCATTGGTAGCACAACTGCTGGTGCTCAAAATCAAAATTGTGCCCTTTGCCAGCGCTCTAGCCGCTGAGCAGGCACTGGAAGCAGGCAGCATCGATGCCATAACCCGTCATGGCAGCTATGAGTCGAACCGCGATCTTGTTTTCAGCAATCCCTACGCGCGTGACCAGCTAGCGGTGTTTAAGCGCAACGGAGAATTACGCGAATTGCCAAGCGACCTGGCCGGCATGCAGGTGGCGGTCACCGGCGAGCATCTGCAAGCGTTGCAACATCGCTACCCGAAAGCTGAATTGCAGGTGTACACCAGTCATGATCAAGCCATTGCGGCAGCCGCGTTTGGTCAGGCCGATGTCTATGTCGACAACCTGTTCAGCGCCTACTATCAGATCAACCGATCGTTCTATGGTTACATACGTTTTGAACGCTTCAGCGATCTTTCCTTCAGCGGCTACAGCTATGCCTTGCGTGCGGACAATACGCGATTGCAGCGCTTGCTCAATGTCGCCATTGACACCATCGGCAGCGATCGACTGAACACTTTAGCCAAGCGCTGGGTCGGCAACAGTTTCATTCCCGACGAAGAGCCGATCGGGCTGACGATGCAACAATTGCGCTGGATCGATCGCCATCCGGTGGTTCGACTGGTCATCAATGACGACATGGCCCCAGGTGCTTATTTCGACGCCAACGGCGTTTTTTCCGGGGCTGTGGCTGATCTGCTTGAAGTGATAACCCTCAGTACCGGACTGCAGTTTCAGGTGATTTCACGCAGTGGCGGTTACCCACAGATTATTCAAGCCTTGCACAAGGGCGAAGCCGATCTGGCGTTGATGACGGCCAGCCCTGAACGAGAAGAGTACCTGCGCTTTTCCACGCCGGTGATTAACGGCCCCTTTGTCTTGCTGAGCAAAGATGATCAACGAGGCAAACTGGATAACCTGGCAGGCAAGCGCGTAGCCATCCCTAGCGGGCATGTGGCAATACCGCAATTGCGCAAAAAATTCCCCGATGCCATCGTGATCGAAGCCGGTGGCACGCTGGACTCAATGAACCTGCTCTACGAAGACAAGGCCGATGCCGCCGTCATTGCGTTGCCCGCAGCGCGGTACTACATCGAACGACTGTTCCGCGACGAATTAATCATCAACTATGTACTTGATCTAGGCCCCAGCGCCGTCAACTTCACCTTGCGTCGCGATGATGCAGAACTCCAATCCATCATTGACCAGGTACTGCTAAACCTAGCCCCGGATGTACTCAGTGCGATCGCTAACCGTTGGCGCTCCCCACCGGGAATGAGCGGCCAAACGTGGATAGATTACGAACGGGTGATCCGCCAGGTCGTCCTCGGGGCGGCGTTGCTTTTGTTATTGGCGTTGTTGTGGATCTTTTTTTTGCACCGCCAGATCAAAGGCAGACGCCAGGCTGAACGCATGCTCAATGACCAACTGCAGTTCGTCGAAGCATTGACCGACTGCATGCCGCCACCGCTGCATGTTTGTGGTGTCAATGGTTTCATCTTGTCGTGTAACCGCAGTTTCCTGAGAAGTGTCGGCCTGGACAAAAAACAAGTGTTGGGCAAGAGACTGAACGAGTTGCCTGCCGCCCACTTCAAAAGTCCGCCCCACCTCATCGACAATTACCAGCAAGCCCTGCGCGACGGTCAAACCATAGAGTCGACCCAAATCATTGAGCTGCAAGGCCGGGCGGTATCCATCAGCCATTGGGTACAGCCTTTCCATGACTCCCAAGGTGCCATCAAGGGCATTATTTGTGGTTGGCTGGATATCACCGAACACCACCAACTGGTGCAGCAATTGCAGGAAGCCAAGAGTCAGGCTGATAGCGCCAGCAGGGCCAAAACCCGTTTCCTGGCCACTATGAGCCATGAAATCCGCACGCCGATGAATGCGGTAATCGGCATTCTGGAATTGGCACTCAAACGCGCCGACAACCAGCCGATCGACCGCGCCAGCATTGAAATAGCCCATACGTCAGCAAAAAGCTTATTGGGGTTGATCGGCGATATCCTCGACATTGCCCGCATCGAATCGGGACGCTTGAGCCTGTCGCCGAATCGCGCCAACTTGCGCGAGTTGATCGAATCAGTGGTGCGTGTATTTGAAGGGCTGGCCCGACAGAAACGCCTGTGTTTGATTCTGGAGATCGACGCGAGTCTGAATTGCGATGTGCTGATCGATGCCCTGCGTTTCAAGCAGATCCTCTCCAATCTGATCAGCAATGCGATCAAATTTACCGAGGAAGGGACAATCACCATCAGCATCGTGGGTGCTTTCATCGATGGCGATATGTTGCACATTAGCCTTAGCGTTGAGGACACCGGCGTTGGTATAAGTAATGCCGATCAGCAGCAACTGTTTCGCCCTTTCGCGCAAGTGCAACGCAATATGCCGCACATTGAAGGCACGGGGCTTGGTCTGTTTATCTGTCGCTCGCTCTGCGAAATGATGGGCGGCCAATTGCACATGAACAGCAGGTTGGGCCGCGGTACTCAGATCAACATTGAGTTACGCGTACACGTCCTTGAACCGCTCATGGCACCTCTGCTGGTGCCACCGCAGTCGAAGCAGCGTTATAGCTTGCAGGTATTGGTAGTCGACGATCATCAAGTCAATCGCCAAGTGTTGTCTCAGCAGCTACAGTACCTGGGCCATGAAGTGACCGAGGCCGAGAATGGTCAGCAGGCCTATGAGTACTGGAGCTCGCATCCGTTCGATGTCGTCATCACCGATTGCCAGATGCCAGTCATGAACGGCGCAGAACTAGCCAGAACCATTCGGCGAGAGGAACTGCAAAAAGCACTGCACGCTACCGTGATTATCGGACTTACCGCTGATGCCCAGCCCGAAGAGCTTGAACTGTGCATTCGCGCAGGTATGACCGATTGCCTGATCAAGCCAATGGGTATCGATGAACTGGATTCGCACTTGTTGATGCACCATCAGGCCGACGACTTCGATCAACCCGCAGAGGCGCAACTGTCCGAAGCTTCAGACTCGGTGCAACTGGTTGATCTTGGCCCGCTGGAGTTGCTGATCAGCAGCGACCCCCTCAAAGTCCGGTTGATCCTCGATGAGTTGATCAAGAGCAATCGCAAGGACTGCCAACTGATGCTTGCGTTGCTGCGAGAGGGCGAGATCGAAAAACTTGCGGAACTCGCTCATCGCATCAATGGTGCAGCGCGAGTAGTAAAGGGCGAGCACCTGGCTCAATGTTGCCGCAGGCTTGAAGTGGCGTGCATTGATCCAAACGTTTCGTTGGCCCACCTTAGCGAGCTGGTCAACCAACTGGGGGCAGCCATTGATACGCTTGAGCACGCGTTGCTGGGTCTCAACATAGGTTGACTGGCATCAGCCGAGTAAGTCCAGCGTCGCCGTAACTCAAAATCTATCTACTCTTTAACCTCATCATCGCAGACCTATGATGTTTGCCGATGCTCAGCCCGTTCTACTTCCCGTGGGTCCGAGCGGACTCTCCTGCGAGTGGCTATACCGGGCCTGAGACTTTCAGCGCAACGGTGAACATGCGGCCCCTGAATTCATAGAATAAGCGCAACGCTTGAAACGAGAGGCAGAGAGCCAGCCACCGGTAGAATCCAGGCTCTCACACCGAAGGATTCAAGCGCAGATGACTACGCATTACCGGCAGCTG
>NZ_LKBY01000127.1:0-34285 GCF_002699915.1 Pseudomonas sp. ICMP 8385
AGGTGATATCGCCGCACCAGACTTGATTGGGCGCTGGCACGTCGAACTCACGGTTCAATGTGTTCGGGATATCCAGTCTTTCTATTGTTGCTCGTTTGTAGGCATGGGAGCCGGGTTGTTTGCTGACTAAATCAAGCTCGCGCATCAAGCTACGCACTTTGAATCGACCGAGTTGCTCACCGTCTTCACGCATCAGCGACAGGATGCTGCGACTGCCCGCAGAGCTGCGACTTTGCGAGAACAGCTCACTGACGCGACTACGCAATCGAAGCCGTTCAACATCGGGCGTGCGGCGCCGCAGGCGCTGGGCGTAGTAACACGAGCGAGTGACGTCAAACACCTTACACAGCCAATCAACCGGCTCATGGGCGCTCAACTGGTCAATCAGCGCGAACGCTCGTGATCTTCCGACATCAAGAGCGCGGTAGCCTTTTTTAGTATTGATTTCTCTCGCTCAAGCCGAGCAATCCGGGCTTCCAGCTCCTGATTTTTTTGCTGTTCCGGAGTCAGTGCCTTGCTCTGCGGGGTGACGCCTTTATGTTCTTTCTGAATCTGATCAACCCAGCGGCGCAATGCCGATTCACCAATGCCGAGTGAACGGCTGGCTTCGATGTAGCTGTAGTTTTGTTTGAGCACAAGGTCGGCAGCCTCGCGCTTGAATTCAGGAGTAAAGGAGCAGCGTTGTTTGGTCATCTGACACCTCGATCTGGCGAGCATTCTCGCCTAAATGGGTGTCCGGTTTCATTAGACCACTACAGAGAGCCTTCCCACATCAGTCGACTCGCCCCGGCAGCATTCCCGCCAGGACCTTATCCTTATCAATAAAGTGATGTTTCAGCGCTACCACCATATGCCCGCCCACAAGAGCTCCGCATAGCCACGCGCTGTAGGTATGAATCGCCTTTGCCAGGTCATAGAGGCTTTTATCTGGTTCCACCAGCGGCGGCAGTAGGAATAAGCCGGCCACCAGGATGGGCTTGTCAGCCACCGAGCTCCAGTACCAGCCGGATATCGGCAGCCCGACCAGCGCCACGATGTATAGCAACAGGTGGCCAATAAAGGCTGCACGCTTGACCAGCGGTGTCATGGTGTCTGGCATCGCCGGTGCCGCATGGGTCAGGCGCCAGGCGATGCGCAGGACGATGAGGAATATCAGCGTGCTCGCCATCGCCTTGTGTAAAAAGGTGAGTTGATGCTGCGGGTTGAATTCGTCGCGCCAATGAACGGCCACGAGCCCCACCAGCCAGGCGGCAATCCAGATGAGTGCCATGCCCCAGTGCAGCCACTTTGCCGTGGCTGTGTAGCTTTTTGCCTCTGTCATCTGGATACGCGCCTCCCTTTTGGTAGGCGCGATTATCGACAATTGGGCATGGCGGAAAACAGTAAAAACTTGATGATTCCTATCGGCTTTTCTGATTTCTGAATTTTCCTACGTTGCCCCGTCACTCGTCTGGCACGGAGTTTCAGCTTTCAGGATGCGCGAGCAAAAACCCAAGCAAGTGCTGCAAAAAAGCCTCTGGTGCCTCCTCCATCACAAAATGCCCGCAATCGGCAATGATTGCCCCGCGCAGGTCAGTGGCGTGCCCTTGGAGCGTCACCAGTGGTGCATCGTTGGTGGCATGTTCGGCGCCGATAGCCAGTACTGGCATTGCCAGCCTGCGGGTGGCGCGCTCGGTGTTTTGTCGGATTGTTTCGGGAATCGCGCGGTAGTAGTCGAACCCAGCACGCAAGCCGCCGGGGGTTGAGTAGGCGCGAATGTAGACGTCGCAGGCCACGGCATCGCGGTGGAATGACCAGCGGTCGAACATGAAGTTGAGGTACGTGTCCTCCCGTCCGGTGATGAGGGCTTCGGGCAGGTCCTGGATCTGGTTGAAGAGGAAGTGCCACAGGAAGATGTTTTGTTCCGTCGCGACAAAAATCGGTGGCGGTGGGGCCAGGCCGGGGATGACGGCCTCGGTTACGGTGAGTGTGCGCACGGCGTGTGGCTGGTCACTTGCCAGGGCATAGGCTACCCACATGCCGACATCGTGCCCAACCAGGTGATAGCGCGGGATGCCCAGCCCCAGCATCATCCGATGGAGCACGTCGGCAATATTGCCGGTGTCGAAGCCCAGTGCCGGCCGGTCTGAGTTGCCCAGGCCCGGCGGGTCGACGGCAATGGCCTGGAAGCCCTGAAATGCCAGGGCTTGCATGATGTGCCGGAAGGCGTACCAGGTTTGCGGCCAGCCTGGGATCAGCAACACCGGCTCCCCGGCACCGGCCATGACGCAGTGGATTTTCTTGCCGTCGATTCGCACATAGTGGTGTGTGAAAGCGTCGCTGGTATTGGGCGATGTGGCGGTGCGAGCGTTCATGGGCGTGCCTCGTGCTGCAGGCCGAGCATGGCCTGGATCTGCCGCTGATCGACCGGCGCACCGGCGAAGTCGTCAAAGGCCCGGTCGGTGACTTTAATGATGTGTCGGTTGATAAGCGCGACCCCTTCGCGGGCTCCGTCCTCCTGGTTTTTCAAGCAGCACTCCCATTCCAGCGTGGCCCAGCCCGGATAGTTGTATTGGGCCAGCTTGGAGAAAATGCCGTTGAAATCCACCTGGCCGTCACCCAGTGAGCGGAATCGGCCGGCACGGTCGGCCCAGTCGCTGTAGCCGCCGTAGATACCCTGGCGGCCAGTGGCGTTGAACTCGGCGTCCTTGACGTGAAACATACGGATGAACGACTGGTAAATATCGAGGTAGCTCAAGTAGTCCAGTTGTTGCAGCACGAAGTGGCTGGGGTCGAACAGGATCCGGCAGCGTGGATGCTGGTCAACCCGTTCGTAGAAACGCTCGAAACTGGTGCCGTCGTGGAGGTCTTCGCTGGGGTGGATTTCGTAGCAGAGGTTGACGCCTTTCTCGTCGGCAAGGTCCAAGAGCGGTCGCCAGCGCCGGGCCAGTTCGTCGAATGCGGTCTCGATAAGACCTTCCGGGCGTTGCGGGAAGGGGAACAGATAGGGCCAGGCGAGGGCGCCGGAAAACGTGCCCAGGTCTTCAAGGCCAAGCCTTTGCGAGGCCGTGATAGTCAATTTCATGCGTTCGATCGCCCATTCGGTACGGGCTTGGGGCCTGCCCCGCAGCGGTGCTGGAATAGAGGTGTCCCACAGGGCGTCATAGGCAGGATGAACCGCCACCAATTGGCCAAACATATGGCTGGTCAGTTCGCTGATCTGCAGGCCGTGGTCGCGGAGCATGCCCTTGAGGTCATCGCAATAAGCCTGGCTTTGCGCGGCCAGTTCGACATTGAAGAATCGGCTGTCCCAGGCCGGAATCTGCAGTGCCTTGAAACCTTGTGCCCTGGCCCACTGGGCGATGTTCTCCAGGCTGTTGAACGGCGGCTCGGCGGCACTGAATTGTGCCAGGTGCAAACTCGGTCCTTTAAGTGTACGCATCAGATTTTTCCTATTATTTGTCGCTCGACAAAGAATAGGCCGGGCCATTCACTACCGTCAACTCGATATGGGTTAAAGTGATGAAATCACACCAACAGGTAAGTAATTAATGGCCGGACGTCCGCGCGAATTTGATAGGGAAGCGGCATTGCAGCGCGCCATGTTGTTGTTCTGGGAGCAAGGATACGAGGGCACCAGCATGTCGGCGCTGGTGGCGGCGCTGGGCATTGCCTCGGCCAGGATCTACGCCGCCTTTGGCAGCAAGCAGGCGTTGTTTCGTGAGGCGGTGGCGCTATATGAAAGCGGCGAGGGTGGCTTTGCCGACTGTGCGCTGGCGCAGACAGGCTTGAGAAGCGCGATCAGGGACATGTTGGAGGATGCCATCACCACTTACACACAATCGGGCCGTCCCGGCGGATGCCTGGTGGTGAGTGCCGCAAGCAGCACCAGCCCCGACGGTGCCGAGGTGCAGCAATGGTTGCGTGAGCACCGCCGGCAACGCACCCAGTCGATCATCGACAGGCTGCACCGTGGGCAGGACAGCGGGGAGCTTGGCGAAGATGCCGATGTGCAGGCGCTGGGGGACTTTTATGCGACCTTTTTGCACGGTATTTCCATCCAGGCGCGGGATGGGGTTGCACCCGAGCGTCTGCGCCAGTCTGTCGAGGTGGCGCTGAGCCTGTTGCCAACACGACCGTCAAGTCCAGAACAGACGCCCGATCCCGCCGGAGCATGATATTCTGCGCGCCATCTTGGTCTATCCTTTCTCTGGTACGCACTCCCGAATGCGTACCGGCAGAGAGCTGTCGCCGAGGTAGCTGAAGCCAATAATGATAAAAAGTCAGCGCAGAAGGGACATAAAAGTGAGGTCGATACGTCGGCCTTGTGTGCCCACCCTGCAGTGCTTGCGAGTACGGGAACCAGCCGGACATTACCTGATGTTTGGCGTACCACGGTTGCCGGAAGGTCGAGGATGGTAGGGCGGAAGGCGTTTTATCATAGGTGCTACGATGTTTAAAAAAGTGAACACTGCTCTGTTGGGGCTGGCTTTGTCCATAGGGATTACTTCCGTCCAGGCGGAAGAGGCAAAAAAAGTCGATGTGCTATTGATCGGCGGCGGCATCATGAGTGCGACCCTGGGTGTATGGCTCAACGAGCTGCAGCCGGATTGGTCGATGGAGATGGTCGAGCGCCTGGACGGCGTCGCCGAAGAAAGCTCCAACGGTTGGAATAATGCCGGTACCGGTCACTCGGCCCTGGCTGAGCTGAACTACACCCCGGAAAACAAGGACGGCACCGTTGAGATCCCGAAAGCGGTCGAGATCAACGAAGCGTTCCAGATTTCCCGCCAGTTCTGGTCGTGGCAGGTTCAGCAAGGCGTTCTGAAGAACCCGCGCTCGTTCATCAACTCCACTCCGCACATGAGCTTTGTGTGGGGCGATGACAACATCAAGTTCCTGAAGAAGCGTTACGACGCACTACAGGCGAGCCCGTTGTTTGCTGGCATGGAATACTCCGAAGATCCGGTACAGATCAAGAAGTGGGTGCCGCTGATGATGGAAGGGCGTGACCCGAACCAGAAAATCGCCGCCACCTGGTCGCCGCTCGGCACTGACGTGAACTTCGGCGAGATTACCCGCCAGTTCGTCGCTCACCTGCAGACCACCCCCAAGTTCGACCTGAAACTGTCGAGCGAAGTGCAGGACATCACCAAGAACGCCGACGGTTCGTGGCGTGTGAGCTACAAAAACCTGAAAGACGGCACCAAGACCGAGACCGACGCCAAGTTCGTGTTCATCGGCGCGGGCGGCGGTGCCCTGCATCTGCTGCAAAAATCGGGTATTCCTGAAGCCAAGGAATACGCAGGCTTCCCGGTGGGTGGTTCGTTTTTGGTGACCGAGAACCCAACGATTGCCGAGCAACACCTGGCCAAGGCTTACGGCAAGGCGTCGGTTGGCGCGCCACCGATGTCGGTGCCGCACCTGGACACCCGCGTGCTGGATGGCAAGCGCGTGATCCTGTTTGGCCCATTCGCGACCTTCTCCACCAAGTTCCTCAAAGAAGGCTCGTACCTGGACCTGCTGACCAGCACCACCACCCACAACATCTGGCCAATGACCAAAGTCGGTATTCGTGAATACCCACTGGTCGAGTACCTTGCCGGCCAACTGATGCAGTCGGATGACGACCGCTTCAAGGCGCTGCAAGAGTACTTCCCGAACGCCAAGAAAGAAGACTGGCGCCTGTGGCAGGCCGGCCAGCGTGTGCAGATCATCAAGCGTGACGAAGAGCTGGGCGGCGTCCTGAAGCTCGGCACCGAAGTGGTCAGCTCCGCCGATAACACCATCGCCGGCCTGTTGGGTGCATCGCCAGGTGCGTCCACCGCAGCGCCGATCATGCTGACCGTGCTGGAAAAAGTGTTCAAGGACAAGGTCGCTACCCCGGCCTGGCAGGAAAAGCTCAAGCAGATCGTGCCGAGCTATGGCACCAAGCTGAACGGCAACCCTGAGCGGGTTGCGCAAGAGTGGGCCTACACCGCCAAGGTTCTGCAA
Organism: Pseudomonas sp. ICMP 8385; assembly: GCF_002699915.1. Classification (NCBI taxonomy): domain Bacteria; kingdom Pseudomonadati; phylum Pseudomonadota; class Gammaproteobacteria; order Pseudomonadales; family Pseudomonadaceae; genus Pseudomonas; species Pseudomonas sp. ICMP 8385. The sequence continues at coordinate 5,974 of NZ_LKBY01000127.1, forward strand.
CTGACGCCTCCGCCAGCCATTCCACCAATGGCTGCACCAGCAGCGACCGAGGCTGCCAAGCCTGCGGCTGAGCCGAGCAAGCCGGCGGCTGACATTGCGCTGTAAGCGGTTGGCAAGGTCCTGAGACAGGATTGAGTTGCCCCATAAAACCCGCTGAACCGGTAACGGTCAGCGGGTTTTTGGTTTATGGCTTTTCGATCTGCTCATAGGAGTCAAATTCTGAAACCTTTTTTGATCTGCTCATGTAAGTGAAGTGCCAGGTGATTAGCGCTATCAGACAGTAGATAAAGCTGATGCGGCGGCAGCCCAGGTAACTGTATGCCGGGGATGAGCCTGGTCAGCCCGGCGCCCATGCGCTCTTCCTCGATCATCCCGACCGCCAATCCACACATGATGGCCGCCTCCACCGCCGTCGAGCTGGCACTCTCCAGCAGGACTCGGTAATAAACCCCATGTTCTTTCAGGGCCCGCAAGGCCGATGCCCGGTATGGGCAGCCGGTCAGTTGCACGGCGATGGGCAGTGGCGCCTGCTCGGGTCTCTGGAAGTTCTCGGCAACGACCCAGACAGGCTGGATCGTGCCGAGACGCTCGCCCTGTTCCAGCGGCTGCGAGCTGACAACCAGCGCCAGGTCAATTTGTTCGCGACTGAACATCGTGAACAGCTCACCACTGGACCTGGCCTCCACCTCCAACTCAAGCAGTGGATTGTCTGCAATCAGCAGCGGTAGGAAGTCGCGCATAAATGCTGGGGCGTATGAGTCAGGCAAGCCCAGGCGAATTTTGCCCTGCATGCGTTGTGGGCTGAGTGAGGCGAGCAAGCGGTCATGACTTTTCAGAAACTCCGTGGTTTCACTCAGCAATTTCTTGCCATACATCGTCAGTTCGACGCCCTGGTTGTTGCGGCTGAATAACCTTTGGCCCACCAGGTTTTCCAGCTTGTGGATTTGCGTGGTGACGGTCGACGCACTGCGATGCACATGGTTGGCTGCTTCGTTGAACCGTCGAAAGCGGGCAACCGCATGAAAGGTGCGTAGAAGGTCGATGTTCAATTGCTTGTTCATGATTCCTCTTTTGAGGATTAGTGGTGCAGATTATTCAAATATACAAAATCATGACCTCACTTTAGTCTTTTGGTCAAACAGGAGCGTGCCTGTCTATCGAATAAAAAGAGTTGGAGCGTATATGGATATCAACACGCTGGTTGTAGCGTCTTTGCAGAATAATCATGACCTCGGAGGGCGAATCTGGACCATTGAAAACGCTGAGAAATACTCGACCCTGTCTGAGCATCGGACGGCGCTTTCGCAGCAGGTCAGCGAAGAAATATTAGCGCTGATGACCGCCCTGAATAACCAGGGGATAAGCGCCGAAGGCATATGCGCTGCACCTTGTGGGTCGGGTTCCCTGGGCGAACTGCTGCAATCGGTCGCCAATGATCTGGTTGACCTGCTGGGGCAGGGCAGCTTGCATTACGTCGAGTTGGGTCCGGAGCCGGTGAAAACATCCGCCCTGATGGGGTATTTGCTGGAGTGTGGCGCTGAACCTGAGTATTACACCGCGGTTGATATCAACTGTGCTTCCCAGGGCATCATGCGCCGCGCGGTTGAGCCGATGCTGGCCACGCCCCAGGGGTTCTCCTATCTGGCCACCGATTTCCGGGACTTGCGCCGGCACCAGCTTGAACGCGGCCAGGATATAACGCTGATTACAATGCTGGGCTTCCAGGAGGGCAATGAGTTGCCCGATACCGTTGGCCAGATCATTCGCCGGGTGGGTGGCAGGCGAACGTATGTCTTGTCAGAAATGCAATTGTCCACGGTTGAGGATGATGCCCACATCCATCGGTTTTATAGCCACGAGTGCATGATTCGGTTCTCCGACCTGATCGGTTTGAAACTGGGGCTGGAGAAAACGGATAACCATCGAGTCGTCATCTCCGAGATCGAGCACCACGATGATCGCTACCGTGTCGCCGCAACGTTGCTGCCTGTCCACGACGGTCATGATGATGGCTATCTCTTGACGAATGTCTGCCTGAAATACACCCGCGAGCAATTTATCCGGGTACGCCAGGAGTACGGCAGTTGCCGAGTGATTGGTGAGTATTGCAGCGGAGACGGCAGTGTCATGTATCAACTGTCCGAATATTGCCCGGACCACGATTGCACTGACCGATAATAGAGGTGGATAGCCATGAGACGAGACGGTGACCTTCCGGTATTTGCGCAGGGAGCAGGACGGCTGAAACTGGCGTTGCAGGCATCGCTGTCTCCGGCATCGGGGCGATGCAAGCATCCTGGGGCATTGCTCGATACCTTGAAGCCTTGGAGTGATAGCTACTTACACAGCAGTGTTCCGGCACTTGGCTATCACCGAAGCCTTGCCGAACTGGGTTATGTGAACTCGCCGTTGGCCGTCGCCTCGGTTGAGCAGCTCACCGCCGTGGCACAGGTGGCGGGGTTATTTACCGAAGAGGGCGTCACGCAATTGCGTCGTGCCTGTTATCAGTTGGAGGCGGGCTCTACCACCAGCGACTGGATTATTTCCAATCGCACCCGTGCTGCCACTGAGTCCTCGACCCTTATTCGGGAAATGATGGGCAGTCGCGCCTTTTTGTTGGCGGTGTCGCATATTGCAGGCGTGCCTTTGGTGCCCCATCCATTTTTACGGGCGCGTTCACAGGTCAACTATTTCTACCCGCGCCAGACGCCTGAAGATAAAGCCCAGATTGGCATGTGGCATACCGACGGTACCAGTTTCGTATTGAATATCTTGCTATCGGACCCTGGTGAGTATGAAGGTGGAGAGTTTGTGTTTTTTGAAGGGCAGAACGAGCGCTTTGATCTGAATAACCTGGACGGGCACCTATGTACCAGCGTTGTCCGGTCCAGTGGCGATGCGGTCTACCTTTACGGCAGCCGTGTGTTTCATGGCGTGCGCCCTGTCACGGCCGGCCGGCGCATGTCGTTGGTACTTTCATTTCATTGTCCCTACAGTTCGGTCGATGTGAACAAGTTCTGGCACCTGGCATCCGATGACGGTGTGTTGAGGACGATCAGGCCATGGTTCCAGCTGAGGCGAAACCTGGCATTGCCTGCCGAGGAGCAATACCGTCGACTGGGCATTGCGCCTATTACCTTTGCCGAACTGGCGATGCCCAGGGGGCAATAATGAGGCTGCCCAAGCGCGCGACCCTGGGAACGCTGAAGTTACTGCTCTTGCAGATGGTGTTTGTCTTGTCTTGGAGCTCCGGTTTTATTGGGGCGAAGATGGGGGCTCAGGATGCAGGCGCGTTCAACTTACTGTTCTGGCGTTTTTTGCTGGTCTCGGTGTGCCTGGGGCTGTTTTTGAATAGCGCGCTGCTGAAGGTTTCCTGGGCGCAAATCCGCCACCACGCGGTGATCGGTTTTTTGTCGCAGTTTCTTTATTTGAGTTGTGTCTACGTGGCCATCCAAAATGGGTTGCCACCGGGTATTGCGGCAATTATCGCGGCGCTTCAGCCACTGATGACGGCCGCACTGTCGTCGGGCAGTACCACAGAGCGCAGCGGAGCATGGCAATGGCTGGGTTTGCTGGTGGGCTTTTGCGGGGTGTCGATTGTGATCGCGGGGCAGTACCGCAATAGTGGTGCCGAGGTCGGGCTGGTCATGTATTTACTGCCGCTTGTCTCGGCCTTGGGGCTGACGATGGCGACATTGTATGAGCGCCGCTCAGCGCTTAAGCAGACCCATCGCAGTAGCTTGAGCCTGTCGCTGTTTATCCAGTCACTGATGACCTTGATGGGCTTCACTGCGGCGGTGCTCTACACCGATACGTTAAGCGTTCCCCAGGACCGCGCCGTACTGGTCTCGATCGTTTGGCTGACGGTGTTTTCTACGTTTATCGCGTATCTGAGCCTCTGGATGTTGTTACGGGTTATGACTGCGACCCATGTCGCGGCGCTGGTTTACCTGGAGCCCCCCGTGACGTTGGTCTGGGCGGCAATCATGTTTGGCGATGTGATTTACACCTCGACGTATGTGGGTATTGCCGTGGTGGTGGCAGGGTTGATTCTGGTCCGTTTGAAAAGACAGGCGATGGCGTGTGCGTCGTGAATATTATGCCCACGCCGCTTGTTTGGAGGGTGGTGTTCAGCTCGGCTTTTTCGTTCCCAAAAGCCGCACTTCCTTGAGCAACGCCGCGCCCAATTGCTCCGTACCCAGTTCTTTGTACCCCACAGCCTTGATATCACCGTTCTGTTCCGCCTGGATGATGATCACCGGCGTCTCCTTGCCGGTACCTGCTTCGACATGCAGGGCGTATTGGGGAATATCCATCTTGATCGGCGTACCTGCCGCCTTGCCTTTCACATTGATCAGAAACGCCGCACAGCCATTGTCGACATCGTCGTTGGTCGCAGACCGTCCACTGACGAAGCAGGTCTCGGGGAGGTCCGGCCAGGCGATGGTTTCTGCCAGGGCGAGGGTGGGGGTCAGGAGCAGGGCAGCGAGCAGAAGCGTGCGCACGTTGGGCGGTCTCTCAAGGGGCGGTGGAACACAGGTTTTATCAAAGCCGGTCCATTGCAGCAACGCCAGGGTTCAGCCCAGGCGGCGCATACCGGTGGCTTTCGCGGCGTCGTTATCAAAGGTGGCCGTGTATTCGCACCCGGCAGCGTGGGCGCAGCGCTCGATCAGGCAGTCGGCAAAGTCCGCCTTGGTCGTGGTGAATCGGCGTACGGCCTGCCAGATAAGTTCGGCCTGTTCGATGATCAGTTCACGGGTGCGCAGCAGGGTTTCCAGAACCGCCACCACTTGCGTCTTGGTGCATGGGTAGCAGCTCTGTAACACCCAGACCAACTCCACCACCGAGACCAGGCTGACGAAACCCGGCGCAGTAACGGTCAGGGATTCGATCAGGTGCGTGGCCTTGGCCGATTGAACCGGGTCGTCCTGAGTGACATAGCGCACCAGCACATTGGTATCCAGGCCAATCATCCCGCTTTTGCTCCTTGCACGGCGATTGCCTGGTTCATCTGTTCAATGCTGACGGCCGTGGCGGGCTTGCGGATCAGCCCCTTGAGGTCCTGGACGCTGTGGTTGGCGGCGATGATGGCGAACTTGCCATCGTCCATTTCGACAAATTCCACCCGGTCTCCGGTGTCCAGGCCCAATGCGGCCCGGACTTGAACGGGGATGGTGATTTGTCCTTTTGAGGTAAGTGTGGCGGTGGCCATAATGAAGATCTCCAACGGGATATTCCTTACCTTAGGGTAAGGAATAATGGAGGACAAGATCCGTTGGTCCATAGGTCGCTCTTCTGCAGGTGTCGGTGGTCGGAATAGATAAAACCCTAGTCCGCTTTTATGCCTTCGACACCCCTCAGACAGCCCTAAAGCAATACAACCTATGACCTGGCCATTTGCCTTATTGCACCACGCGATAGCACGGCACATACGCCGCGCCACCGGGCAGTTTCATCCGGTGTTGCTCCACAAACGCCTTCAACAGCTCATCCAGCGGCTTCATGATGGTCGGGTCGCCGTGGATTTCGTACGGGCCGTTCTGTTCGATCAGGCGGATGCCCTTGTCCTTGACGTTACCCGCCACAATCCCCGAGAACGCCCGGCGCAGGTTGGCCGCCAGTTCATGGGGCGGCAGGCTGTGGCTTAGTTGCAGGCTGGCCATGTTGGCGTGGGTCGGGTCGAATGGGCGCTGGAAGCCTTCGTCGATCTTCAGCAGCCAGTTGAAGTGGAAGGCGTCGTTGCGCTCGCGGCGGAACTGTTTGACGGCCTTCAGGCCCGCAGTCATCTGCCGGGCAACTTCGGCAGGGTCATCGATGATGATCTGGTAGTGGGCCTGGGCCGCCTCACCCAGGGTCGCGCCGACAAACGCATGCAGCTGTTGCAGGTACGGTGCCGCCTGTTTTGGCCCGGTGAGGATGACCGGGAAGGGCACATCACGGTTGTCCGGGTGCATCAGGATACCCAGCAGGTACAGGAACTCTTCGGCCGTACCGGCGCCGCCGGGGAAGATGATGATGCCGTGGCCGACACGCACAAAGGCTTCCAGGCGTTTTTCGATATCCGGCAGGATCACCAGTTCGTTGACAATCGGGTTCGGCGCCTCGGCGGCGATGATGCCAGGCTCGGTGAGGCCCAGGTAGCGCCCGCCGGTGATGCGTTGCTTGGCGTGGGAAATGGTCGCGCCCTTCATCGGGCCTTTCATCACGCCTGGGCCGCAACCGGTGCACACGTCGAGGCTGCGCAGGCCCAGTTCGTGCCCGACTTTCTTGGTGTATTTGTATTCTTCGGTATTGATCGAGTGTCCACCCCAGCACACCACGATCTTCGGCTCGACACCGGGGCGCAGCGTACGCGCGTTGCGCAGCAGGTGGAATACGTAGTCGGTGATGCCCTGGGAGGTGCTCAGGTCAATGCGTTGGCTGTCGAGCTCGTTTTCGGTGTAGACGATGTCGCGCAGGGCGCTGAACAGCATTTCCCGGGTGCTGGCGATCATTTCGCCATCCACGAACGCATCAGCCGGCGCGTTCAGCAGCTCCAGGCGTACGCCACGATCCTGTTGATGGATGCGCACCTCGAAGTCCTTGTAGGCGTCGAGGATGGTCTTGGCGTTATCGATATGGGCGCCGGTGTTGAGGATAGCCAGGGCGCACTGGCGAAACAGCGTATAGATGCTGCCGGAACCGGCTTCGCTCAGTTGCTGGACTTCACGTTGCGACAGCGTTTCGAGACTGCCCTTGGGGCTGACGGAGGCATTGATGACTTGGCGTTGAGGCATTCTTATTCCCTGAAAGCGCAGCCACCGGGCGATGAACAGCCCGTGGCATGAGGATGACGAGCGCCGAATACGGTCGCACAGGACAGGCATTCTCCCCGCCCTACAGGCAGGACGCAAACGCCGCCCTGGCTCATCATGCCGCAGAATTTGCTGAATTCGCGCCCTTGTTGGAAAAATATAGCGCCTTTGGCCGGTGTGGATTGGATTTTGCGAACAGAAGAATTGCGACTATCGTGACGCTTCGGTTTTTCGGACGTCATAGACCAGTACGATTGACGCCGTAATGGCCACCATTGGCCATCGGCACCTTGGAAGAGGCAGAAATTTTATGATCATCAAACCGCGGGTTCGTGGCTTTATCTGTGTGACCGCCCACCCTGTTGGCTGCGAAGCAAACGTCAAAGAGCAGATCGACTACGTGACCGAACACGGTGCCATCGAAGGCGGCCCGAAGAAAGTCCTGGTGCTCGGTGCGTCCACCGGTTACGGCCTGGCTGCACGTATCAGTGCCGCTTTTGGTTGTGGCGCCGACACCCTTGGTGTGTTTTTTGAAAAAGAAGGCGAAGAAGGCAAGCTCAGCTCTGCCGGTTGGTACAACAGCGCCGCTTTCCACAAGTTCGCCGCCCAAAAAGGCCTGTACGCCAAGAGCATCAATGGCGATGCGTTCTCTGACGAGATCAAGCGCCTGACCATCGAAACCATCAAGAAAGACCTGGGCAAGATCGACCTGGTGGTCTACAGCCTGGCCGCGCCACGCCGTACCGACCCCCAGGGCGTGGTGCACAACTCCACCCTCAAGCCGATCGGCAAGGCCGTGACCCTGCGTGGGATCAACACCGACAAGGGTGTGGTCGTGGATACCACCCTGGAACCGGCCACCCAGGAAGAAATCGACGGCACCGTCAAAGTGATGGGCGGCGAAGACTGGCAGCTGTGGATCGACGCCCTGCGTGATGCCGACGTGCTGGCCGAAGGCGCCAAGACCACCGCCTTCACCTACCTGGGCGAAAAACTGACCCAGGATATCTACTGGAACGGCTCCATCGGCGAGGCCAAGAAAGACCTCGACAAGAAAGTCCTGACCCTGCGCGACAACCTCGCGGCACTCAAGGGCGATGCCCGGGTCTCGGTGCTCAAGGCCGTGGTCACCCAGGCCAGCTCGGCAATCCCGATCATGCCGCTGTACCTGTCGCTGCTGTTCAAGGTGATGAAAGAGCAGGGTACCCACGAAGGCTGCATCGAGCAGGTCTACGGCCTGTTCAAGGACAGCCTGTACGGCAGCGAACCGAAGCTCGACGCCGATGGCCGCCTGCGCGCCGACCTGGCTGAGCTGGAGCCAAAAGTCCAGGACGCCGTGGCGGCATTGTGGAACCAGGTCACCGATGACAACGTCAACGAGATCAGCGACTTTGCCGGCTACAAGGCGGAGTTCCTGCGCCTGTTCGGTTTCGAGATTGCTGGCGTGGATTACGAGGCTGACGTCAATCCGACCGTGAAGATCGAAGGCCTGGTCCAGGCTTAAGCGCTAACAAACGAAGCGAAACCCTTGTGGGAGCTGTCGAGCCCCGGCGAGGCTGCGATAGTGGTGGTTCAGGCAACATAATGTTGCAGTGCCGTCGCTATCGCAGCCTCGCCGGGGCTCGACAGCTCCCACATTTGCTTCATGCTGGGTGTTCCAGTGACCACACTCGGCTAACGGAGGATCTTCATGACGATTCGTGCAGTAGTTTTTGATTTCGGCGGTGTCCTGTTTGATTGGAGCCCGCACCATCTGTACCGCCAACTGATTCCCGGTGACCAGGAACGCCAGTGGTTCCTCGACAACATCTGCACCCAGGCCTGGAACACCGAACAGGACGCTGGGCGCACCCTGGCTGAAGCCACCCACAGCCTGATCGCCGCACACCCGCAACATGAAGCCCTGATCCGGGCCTACTACGAGCGCTGGCATGAAATGCTGCGCGGCCCGCTCGCAGGCGGCGTGGCGATTCTTGAAGACTTGCATGAGGCCAACGTACCGCTGTTCGGCCTGACCAACTGGTCCGCAGAAACCTTCCCCTATGCCCGTGCCAACTACCCCTTCCTCCAATACTTTCGCAAGATCGTGGTGTCTGGCGAGGTGAAGCTGATCAAGCCTGACCCGGCGATCTACCGCGCCAGCCTCGACCAGGTGCGCGCCCATCTGCCGGATATCCAGCCCGAAGAAGTGGTGTTTATCGACGATGTGGCCGAAAACGCCAATGCCGCGACGGCCCTGGGCTGGCGTGGTATTCATCATGTTTCACCCGAGCAGACCCGCCGTGAACTCCAGGCCCTGGGGGTGAGTGTCTAGCGCGCCCATTGTTCGAGCGCGAAGTCGACGAAGGCCCGCAGCTTGGGCAGGCGATAGCGGTCCTGCGCATATAACAGGTGCATCGAGCGCGAAGGTGACTGATAGCCTGGCAGGAGCGTCACCAGGCGTCCCGCCAACAGATCGGTGCCGACCAGGGCGTCGGGCAGCATCACGATGCCCATGCCTTCGACGGCGGCACGGTGCAGGGCCTGGGAGCTGTTGATGGTCATGGGCCCGGACACGGTGACTTCGATTTCACCCTCGGCACCCTGCAGGCGCCAGAGTTTGTCGGCGTTGCGCCAGTCATCGGTCGAGGGGTAGGCGAATGCCAGGCAGTCGTGGTTCTGCAAATCCATGGGGTGCAGGGGTGTACCCCGGCGGGCCAGGTAATCCGGCGATGCGCATAGGGTCATGGTGTAGTCCTGCAAGGGCCGGGCGATCAAGCTCGAAGGTTGCAGCTCACCGAGGCGGAGCGCCACGTCGAAGCCGCTGTCGATCAGGTCCATCGCTTGATTGCTCAGCACCACGTACAGCTGGATCTGCGGGTAGCGCCGGGAGAATTCGCTGAGCGCCGGTGCCAGGCGCTCGGCGCCGAACGCGGGCGGGGCCGTGATGCGCAGTAGCCCTTGTGGCGCCTCGCGGTGGATCTGTTCAGCCAGTTGCTCGGAGTTGGCCACCAGGCCCAGTACTTCCAGGCAGCGCTGGTAATAGAGGCCGCCGAACTCGGTCAGGCTTTGCTTGCGGGTGGTGCGCTTGAGCAAGCTGACGCCGAGGCGCCGCTCCAGGGCCCGCAGGTGGTTGCCGACCATGGTGGTCGACAGGCCACAGGCCTGGGCTGCTGCGGTCATGCTGCCGGTCTCCACGACCTTGACGTAGACGGTCATTGCCTGGAACAGGTCCATTATCAAGCCCTGGTTAAAAGTCATTGCAGATCTGCGCAGTTTATCCAGCTTGAGTGGCTAACGATACTAGGGCCCTGACCCCGATGGAGCCCGATGCCATGACCGCCGCTTGCCTGATGACCACCTATCAACCCCTGGCCCTGAGCTTTACCCGTGGCCTGGGCACCCGCCTGTGGGACCAGCAGGGCCGTGAATACCTCGACGCCGTGGCCGGGGTTGCCGTGACCAATGTCGGTCACTCCCACCCACGGCTGGTGACGGCGATCAGCGAGCAGGCCGGGTTGCTGTTGCATACCTCCAACTTGTACGGCATCGACTGGCAGCAGCGCCTGGCCCAACGCTTGAGCCAGCTCTGCGGCCTGGACCAGGCGTTCTTCAACAACTCCGGCGCCGAAGCCAACGAAACCGCGTTGAAACTGGCGCGCCTGCATGGCTGGAAAAAAGGCATCGAGCAGCCGCTGGTGGTGGTCATGGAGAATGCCTTCCATGGCCGCACCCTGGGCACCCTGGCTGCCAGTGACGGGCCATCGGTGCGCCTGGGGTTCCAGCGTTTGCCGGGGGACTTCATCAAGGTCGGCTTTGGCGACCTGGCGGCACTGGACGCGGTGACCCGTGAGTTCGGGCCCCGGATCGTGGCCATATTGCTGGAACCGATCCAGGGCGAAAGTGGTGTGCAACTGGCGCCGCCGGGTTATCTGAAAGCCTTGCGTGCCCACTGCAGCCAACACGGTTGGTTATTGATGCTCGATGAGATCCAGACCGGCATCGGGCGGACCGGCACCTGGTTTGCCTTCCAGCAGGAGGGAATCGTCCCGGACGTCATGACCCTGGCCAAGGGCCTGGGCAACGGTATTCCGATTGGCGCCTGCCTGGCCCGCGCCTCGGTGGGCAAGCTGTTCACCCCCGGCAGCCACGGCAGCACCTTTGGCGGTAACCCGCTGGCGTGCCGTGTGGGCTGTACGGTGCTGGACATCATTGAAGAACAAAGCCTGCTGGAGAACGCCGCACGCCAGGGCGAGCGCCTGCTGGCGCGGCTGCGGGTGGAGTTGAGCGAGCACCCGCAGGTGCTGGCGATCCGCGGGCGTGGTCTGATGATCGGCATTGAGCTGGCCACGCCGCAGCGCGACCTGGCGGAACGGGCCGCACGGGAGCAGGGTTTGTTGCTCAATGTCACGCGGGGCAAGGTCATTCGCCTGCTGCCGCCCCTGACCCTGGACAGCAAGGAAGTGGAGATGATTGTGCGGGGCATCGTTCGGCTACTGTGACCCCGGCCCGTTCAGCCATTCCTGGTTCATCGTCTGGCTGTCCCCCAGGTAGTCCAGGAGCCAGGCCATGGCCGGCGACAGTTTGCTCTGCGCCCAGGCCATGCAGGATGGGCTGGCCGGGAAGGGGCGAGACAGTTGCAGTACCACCAACTCACCGCTGTCGATCAGCGGCTGTGCCAGGTGCGAAGGCACCATGCCGACACACAGGCCGTCCCGCAGGCAGTCAATGGCGGAGGTCCAGTTCGGTACGACCAGCCGCCGCTGGTTATCCAGGGTCCAGGTGTCGCGCTTGGGCAGGCTGCGCGAGGTGTCGGTCAGGCACAATGACGCGAACGGGCGCAGTTGCTCGTCACTGATCAAGCCCGCTACCTGCGCCAGGGGATGCCGGGCACTGACCACGCCCGACCAGTTCAACAACCCCATGTCGCGAAACGTGAAATGGCTGGCCACCGGCACCGCGCTGGTGGCGCCGATCACGATATCGGTACGTTCGTCCGCCAGGGCATCCCACACCCCGTTGTACACCTCGTACTCCAGCAACAACTCCACGTCGGGGAAGTGGCGATAGAAGTCCAGCACCAGTTGCCGGCAGCGCTGCTGCTTGACGATGGAGTCCACCGCCACTTTCAACTGGCCGCTCCAGCCATTGGCTACCTGCTGGCACAGCCGGCGGGTGCCGAGCATGGTTTTCATCACGCCCCGGGCTTCATCGATAAACAGGCGCCCGGCAGGCGTCAGTTCCACATCGCGGTGGCGGCGGACAAACAACGGCACCGCCAACCATTCTTCGATTTGCCGGACGGTGTAGCTGATGGCCGAGGGCACGCGGTGCAGTTCCTGGGCGGCTGCACTGAAACTGCCGTGACGGGCCACGGCATCCACCACATCCAGGGAGTATTCGGACCACATGGGTGTTGCCTTCAAAAATATTGATAATAGTCTCCAATTATTATCGCTTCACAGGGTAACTGTCAGCTTCATAATAGGCGCCAGTCAGCAAATTGTTTGATGGCAGGACTTACAAGGCTTCAATGAAAAACTCTTTTGGTTTTACCTGGTACCTGGCGGGGCTGAGCATGCTCGGCTACCTGGCCATGGATATGTACCTGCCTGCGTTCGGCGCCATGGGCGAACACCTGCAGATTTCCCCCGGTGCGGTGGGGGCCAGTTTGAGCATCTTCCTCGCCGGGTTTGCCGTGGGGCAACTGCTCTGGGGCCCGCTGTCGGACCGCCTGGGGCGCAAGCCGATCCTGCTGGCGGGCCTGAGCCTGTTTGTGCTCGGCTGCCTGGGAATGTTCTGGGTCGAGACCGCGCCGCAACTGCTGGCGTTGCGTTTTGTACAGTCGATCGGGGTGTGCAGTGCCGCTGTCAGTTGGCAGGCGCTGGTGATTGACCGGTACCCGGCGGACAAGGCGCACCGGGTGTTTGCCAGCATCATGCCGCTGATGTCCCTGTCACCGGCGCTGGCGCCGCTGCTGGGCGCGGTGGTGCTGAATCATTGGGGCTGGCAGGCGATCTTCGCCGTATTGCTGGGTGTCTCGCTGTTGCTGCTATTACCGACCCTGTTTCTCAAACCCATGCCCAAGCGCCTGGCCGCCGACGGTGAAAAGGCCCGGCTGGGCTACGGGCAATTGTTCAAGTCGCGGGTGTTCATCGGCAATGTGCTGATCTTCGCCGCGTGCTCCGCCAGCTTCTTCGCCTGGCTCACGGCCTCGCCGTTTATTCTCGGTGGCATGGGCTACAGCCCCAATGATATTGGCCTGAGCTATGTGCTGCCGACCCTGGCGTTTCTGGTGGGTGGCTACAGTTGCCGCAGCGCCTTGCAACGGTTCCAGGGCAAGCTTCTGTTGCCCTGGCTGCTGGTGGCGTACTGCATCAGCATGGTGGCGTTGTACCTGGTGGCAACCCTGACGGTGCCGACGCTGACCACTTTGCTGATTCCGTTCTGCCTGATGGCCCTGGTCAACGGCGCCAGCTACCCGATTGTGGTGGCGAATGCGCTGATGCCGTTTTCGGAAAACTCCGGCAAGGCCGCCGCCCTGCAAAACACCCTGCAACTGGGCTTGTGCTTTGTCGCCAGCCTGTTGGTGTCGTCGCTGCTGGAGCAGCCGTTGCTGGTCACGGTGAGTGTGATGCTGGCGACCGCGCCGCTGGCAATGTTGGGCTATTGGCTGGCGCGGCCCAAGCCGGATGAGTCGGAATTGGCGGCCGCTTAAAACGTCACTTCCATATTCACGGTTGGCGTCGAGGTGCGGCTGCCACGGCCGCCATCCACACCGAACTTGTTATGCCAGTACTCGTAGCCCACCCCCAGGTACAGGTTGGGCTTGACGCTTTTGCCCGGCCGTACCGCAACCATCAGCGCAGTGCGCATCAGGGTTTCTGCGGCGGTGTCGCGGCTGTTGTAGTCATGGCCCTTGTCACCGACATGGTTGATAAAACCCTGGAACTTGGCGCCATGGTTGCCGAGCTCGAACGGGCGCATCCAGGTCAGGTTGAGCATGTAGGTGTCGTCGAAGGTGTGGTTCGGATCCTTCGCGCCGGGGATGCCGGAATGGTTGTTTTCCTTGTAGTACATCAGGCTCAGGTCCAGCACCCCGACCGTATTGAACTTGAGGGTCGGCCCGAGCACCAGGGCGCGCTTTTTCGCCGACGCCAGGTTGTTGTTGCGGTTGGCATCGAAGCCCAGGGTCAGCGCGTAATCCTTGATCAGCCCGGTGCCCAGCGGCCTGTCGAATACCCGTGAGGCATACAGTTGGTGCCGGTACACCGCATACACCTCGCTGCCGCCGTGATCGGTGCCCTTGCGCGGGTCGTGGCTGTCGGACAGGAAGACGTCGAGGTTGAGGAAGTTGCTGCCGTACCGGTAGCCGCTGGCGTGGGTGAAGCTGTAGATGCGCTTGCTGAAATCGTCAGGGTTGTTCGGATTGGTGAATTGTTGCCCGTAGCGAAACCCTACGCTGTTGTTCATCCATTCCACCGCGACAGCCTCCCCGCCGCCGAGGAGTGTGAGTAAAACGGTTGCGCCGTGCAGTGCCTTTTTCATTGTTTTAGTTCCTTTGGCGTTTGGCTCATGGCAGCCATGCAGGGGCCGCCGGGCGCAGTATCGACACAACCGCCGCGCTGCTCAAAGAACAGAATATCGACTGGGCTGCTGCCGAATCGGCAGCACGGAAGTTGGCCTGAAGGTCAGGAAATACGTGGGGTACAGGGGGATTCTTCGCGCTCGCGCAAAGCGATTTCTTCGCTGATCAGGTGGGCCATCGACTCCACCGCCGTAGGCAAATCCCGACCCTTGCGCGCATACAGCCCCAGGTCGCTGAACATCCCGCCCTGGTCACTCAAGGGGATATGCAGCAACTCACCCCTGGCCAAGTCGGCCTCGATGCCGATGCGCGTCTGGAACGCCACCCCCAACTGCTGGCGCGCCAACTGCCGCGCCAGTTCCATGGAGTTGCTTTGCAGCAACGGCTTGTGCGCAGCCGGCGAGCGCTTGTGCAGTGGGGCGATCAGGTGATGGATCGACAGCTCGCTGTTGGCCTGGATCACCCCGTGTTCAGCGCACAGGGTGTAGCTGACGCTGGCATGGGAGGCCAGGGGATGCCCCGGTGCCACCAATGCGCCAAGGCGGAAATGCCCGACACACAATTGTGTGGTTTCCGCACTGCGCGGCAGGGCAAAGGCCAGCCCCAGGTCCGCCTGGCCGTTGATCACTGCGGCTGGAATCGATTGTGAACCCTGCACGGTCACCCCGATCGTCACCGCCGGATAGCGCTGGCGCATGCGCTTGAGCACGGCGGGCAGCAACTCCACCGTCGCGCCTTCCACCGTGGCAATTTCCACATGCCCGGTCTGTACCTGGTTCAGGCCTTCCAATTCGCCGCGTACCCGTTCCACATCCTGCAGCACCAGGGTTACATGGCGGGTGAGGATTTCCCCGGCAGCGGTCAGGCGCAGCCCGCCGGGCAAGCGCTCGAACAGGGCCGCGCCGACTTCATCTTCGAGTTTGAGAATCTGCCGGTTCACCGCCGACGACGCCACGTTCAGCCGGCGCGCAGCTTCGCGGATCGAATGGCAGCGCCGGACCATATCGAAGTAGCAAATGGCCGCAGAGTGGATGCGCAGCGTGCGGTTGAGCATTTTTTTCAGATCCTTGTGGGCACGCCTTCAAGCCTCGGGGCTGGGCGGCTGAATGGATTTTTGTAACGTCGATGCCGGGTATCTTGTGCAAATGATTGTATACAACTCTATGGACATCCAATCTTTCTATTGCATACAGTGAGCGCACAACAAAAACAGAGAACCTCTCACCATGACTATCCCGAAGGCGTCACCGCAACGGCCAGAAGATGAGAATCTTGGCGTCGCTGCCAACATGGCTTACGGCCTGCAGCATGTACTGACCATGTACGGCGGCATCGTGGCCGTGCCGTTGATTGTCGGCCAGGCGGCCGGGTTATCCCCCGCGGATATTGGCCTGTTGATCGCCGCGTCGTTGTTTGCCGGTGGCCTGGCCACGCTGTTGCAAACCCTGGGCCTGCCGTTTTTTGGCTGTCAGTTGCCCTTGGTGCAGGGCGTGTCGTTTGCCGGTGTGGCGACCATGGTGGCGATTGTCGGCAGCGACGGCGCGGGCGGTGTGCCGGCGATCCTGGGCGCGGTGATGGCCGCGTCGCTGATCGGGTTGCTGATCACCCCGATCTTCTCGCGAATTACCAAGTTCTTCCCGCCCCTGGTGACCGGGATCGTGATTACCACCATCGGCCTGACGCTGATGCCGGTCGCGGCCCGTTGGGCCATGGGCGGTAACAGCCGCGCCGCCGATTTTGGCAGCATGCCCAACATCGGCCTGGCGGCCATCACCCTGGTGTTGGTGCTGTTGCTGAGCAAGGTGGGCAGCGCCACTATCTCGCGCCTGTCGATCCTGCTGGCCATGGTGTTTGGCACGCTGATCGCCGTGTTTTTGGGCATGGCGGACTTCTCCAGCGTGACCCAGGGCCCGATGATCGGCTTCCCCGCGCCGTTCCACTTCGGCATGCCGACGTTCCATGTGGCGGCGATCCTGTCCATGTGCATCGTGGTCATGGTGACCCTGGTGGAAACCTCGGCGGATATCCTCGCGGTGGGCGAGATCATCGACACCAAGGTTGACTCCAAGCGTCTGGGCAATGGCCTGCGTGCCGACATGCTGTCGAGCATGTTCGCGCCGATCTTTGGCTCGTTCACCCAAAGCGCCTTCGCCCAGAACGTCGGCCTGGTGGCGGTGACCGGGGTCAAGAGTCGTTATGTGGTGGCCACGGGCGGCCTGTTCCTGGTGATCCTTGGCCTGTTGCCCTTTATGGGCCGGGTGATTGCCGCAGTACCGACCTCGGTGCTGGGCGGCGCCGGGATCGTGTTGTTCGGCACCGTGGCGGCCAGTGGCATCCGTACGCTGTCCAAGGTCGATTACCGCAACAACATGAACCTGATCATTGTCGCCACCTCCATTGGCTTCGGCATGATCCCCATCGCCGCGCCGAGCTTCTACGATCAGTTCCCTAGCTGGTTCGCCACCATCTTCCACTCGGGGATCAGCTCCTCGGCGATCATGGCGATCCTGCTGAACCTGGCGTTCAACCACTTCACCGCCGGCAACTCGGACCAGCAGTCGGTGTTCGTCGCCGGTACCGAGCGCAGCCTGTGTTTCCAGGATGTGGCGGCACTGCGCGACGGGGATTACTTCAGCAAGGGCAAATTGTTTGATGCCGAGGGCAAGGAGATTCCGCTGGTGGATGCAACACTGCCGAAAGCGGCGGTGGCGGGGCGGGCTGAAACCAGTGAGGTGTAGCCAAAACACCACAAAAAACTGAATGTGGGAGCGGGCTTGTCCGCTCCTACATTTGATTGGTGGTGTTTAGAAGACCGTTGGTGAGCACACCTCATCCAAAAACTTCACCACCGTGCCCATGCACGGCTGGCGCTCCTCCACATGGGGCATATGGCTGGAGTCTTCAAACAGCGCTGCGCGTACATCGGCGATTTCATCGAGGAATGCCTTGAATTCCAGCGGTGTGGCCTGGTCAGGCCGCCCGGAAATTATCAGGGTTGGCACTTGGATCTGCGTCAGCCGGCCAATGCTGATCGGGCCGTGCAGGGCGTTGTAAACCGTAGGATCGGCCGCCATCTGGGCGAAGGTACGTGCCACTTCTTCGGGCCACGGGTTGATCCGGCACAAGGGTTGCTCATCGAAGCCGGCCGCCAGGTTGGCGGCGATCAATGCGCGCAGGCCCTGGGGCTGGCGAATCGCGTGTTCACTGCCGAGCCTGCCGCCCCAGGCATGCCCGAGGAGCGCGTAATGCCCGCTGATGTGCAGATGGTCGAGCAGGTTGTCCAGCTCTGCGAGAAACAGCTCAACCGTCCAGAAATCGGCGGGCTGGTGGGGCAGGTGGGTGGACTGGCCATTGCCCAGTTGATCGTAGTGAATCACCGCATGCCCACTGGCAGCCACGTCCTTGAAGGCGTCCAGGTAGTCGTGGGTAGCGCCGGGGCCGCCATGGAGGATGACCAATGGGGTCTTGCCGCTGTCGAGGTTGCCGGTCACGCGATACCAGGTCTGGTAGTCGCGAAAGGTTGCGTAGCCCTGGTGGCTTTGTTCGATGAATTCCATTTCCGGCCCTGCCATCAAAAATTGGTCGGGTACACGATAGTTTGAACAAAACGTTTAAGTAACTGGCAAAACGGCTAGGTTTTCCTGACGAAGCGGCAATGCCCCAAGTGGCGCCGGCAATCCGGGGCCACTCGGGCCTGGCTTATTGTTTCTGCGGGTCAAACTGCTTGTCGCGGATAAACAGCGCCGGGATCACCCCGCAGATAAAGTACGCCGCGCCCATCACCATAAAGCCCACGCCAATCGAGCCATGGGACGCCAGGAAGCCAATGGCCGCCGGCGCGACCGCCGCGCCAATACGCCCGATGTTGTAGGCACCGCCCACCGCCGAACCGCGGAATTTGGCCTCGAAACTCTCGGTCATGTAGGTCGCATTCACGCCGTAGGGAATGCCGTACAGAAAACCGAAGGCAATCAGCAGCCAGAGGATATTCTCCGGGCTCTGGTACAGCACGATCACCGGCAGGAACACCGCCGTGCCCAGGGCGCCGAAGGCAAACACCACGCGCCGGCCCAGGCGATCGGCCGCCAGGCCGGCGAGGATCTTGCCGAAAATCATCGCCGCGTAGGTGCCGACCATGTAGCTGGTCATCGACTTGAAATTCATCCCCAGTTCGCCTTCCAGGTAGGACGGCATCCAGTTATTCACCCCGTAGTAGCCAAACTGCAGGAAGCCTGCAGTCAGTGCCCAGAACAGGAACATGCGGCTGGCCTTGGGGTCGCTGAAAATCAGCTTGAACATGCCATCGGGTTTTTTTACCGAGACGCGCTGGATGCCTGCGGCCTTTTCCCGCGCACGCTCGGCCTGGGCGTTGAGCCAGGCCTGGGGTTCCGGCACCAGGCGCTGCATCAGCACGGCGAGGATCACCGGGATGATCGCCACATAGAACAGCCAGCGCCAGCCGTGGTCCGGCAGGATCCAGCCGGCCAGCAAGGTGGCGACGATATACCCTACCGACCAGCCGGCCTGCAGGGTGCCGAGCACGGTGGTGCGGTAGCGGGTCGGGACGTATTCGGCCATCAGGGTGTTGCAGGCAACATACAATGCGCCCAACCCGAGGGAGGCGAAGAAGCGGGTGGCTGCGAACTGCCAGTAGCTGTGGGTCAGGCCGAGGATCGCGGTACCCACCGAGAACAGCACGATGCTCCACACCACGGTCTTGACCCGGCCGAAGCGATCACAGGCCCAGCCCCCGTAAATCCCGCCGACCGCCATCCCGGCCAGGGTGAAACTGCCCAGGCTGCCGGCTTCGACACTGGTCAGGCCGAACTCGGCTTTCAGGCTGCTGAGGCTGTAGGACAGGAGCATCAAGTCTGCGCCGTCGATCAAAAGACCGAGGAAGCAGAAGATGAAGACAATGATCCACAGGTTGTTTTTTGCGGGCGACAACGCACCCGCCGATGTGGCGACTTCCATAGCGATACCTTGTTGTAGTTGTAGGGCATGGGTTATGGGTGTTGCAGATGTTGTATGAACAAAGCCGATCTACTTGTGGGAGCGGGCTTGCTCGCGATAGCGCAGTGTCAGTCAACTATTTATTAACTGACCCACCGCCTGCGCGAGCAAGCCCACACAAGCTCGGTTCCCACATAGGGTTGTGTGGGTTTTAGTGCCTGGCCTCGCGAATCATGTTGCGCGCAATCACCAACTGCTGGATCTGGGTCGTGCCCTCATACAGCCGGAACAGCCGCACATCGCGGTAAAACCGCTCGATCGCATACTCGCTCACATACCCCGCGCCACCATGAATCTGTACGCAACGGTCAGCCACGCGGCCGCACATCTCCGTGGCGAACATCTTCGCGCAGGAGGCTTCGGTGCCGATGTCCAGGCCCTCGTCACGCTTGCGCGCGGCGTCCAGCACCATGCAGCGGGCGGCATAGATCTCTGCCTTGCTGTCGGCAAGCATGGCCTGGATCAGTTGGAACTCGGCAATCGGCTGGCCGAATTGCTTGCGGTCGATGGCGTAGTGCAGGGCATCGTCGAGCATGCGCTCGGCGGCGCCGACGCTGACCGCTGCGATATGCAGGCGGCCCTTGTCGAGCACCTTCATCGCGGTCTTGAACCCCACGCCTTCGACGCCGCCGATCAGTTGCCCGGCGGGCACCCGTACATTGTCGAAAATCACATCGCTGGTATGGGCGCCTTTCTGGCCCATCTTGTGGTCGCGCTTGCCCAGGGACACCCCCGGGGTATTGCGCTCGACGATAAACGCGCTGATCCCGCCCGAGCCCTTGATCTCCGGGTTGGTACGGGCCATCACCGTGAAAATCCCGGCATGGGGCGCATTGGTGATAAAGCGCTTGGTGCCATTGATCAGGTAATGCTCGCCATCGCGCAGGGCGGTGGTCTTCAGCGAGGCAGCGTCGGAGCCGGCGTCCGGTTCGGTCAGGCAGAACGAGCTGAGCAACTCGCCGCTGGCCAGCTTGGGCAGGTAATGCTGTTTCTGTGCCTCGGTGCCGTCCAGCAGGATGCCGATGGAACCGATGCCATTGTTGGTGCCGAAGTAGGAGCGGAAGGCCGGCGAGGTGCGCCCCAGCTCGAAAGCAATGCTGACTTCTTCTTCCATGGTCACGCCCAGGCCGCCATAGGCTTCGGGCAGGGTCAGGCCGAACAGGCCCATGTCCTGGAATTGCCGGACGATGTCCGCAGGGATCTCATCGGTCTCGGCGACTTCGTTTTCCCGTGGGATCAGCACTTCGTTGACGAACTGGTGGATGGAGTCCAGTAGCAGATGCAGCGTTTGCGGGTCTCGGATCATGTACATTCCTCGGCGGCCCGTTCGGCGGGCCTGTTGTATTGGATCTGCCGGGGCCGTGCACCGATCTGTCTAGCGGGCGGCGGCCTCGATGTTGTTGACCATGTGCTTGAGACGCGGCCCTATGTCGTCTTCGAGTTTTTCCCGGGAAAGGTGAAAACTCGGCCCGCCACAGTTGAACGTCAACAGCCCATGTTGTGTGTGCAGCATGGGCACGGCGATGGCGTTGACATCGCGGTGCCACTCACCGATCGACATGCAATAGCCGAAATCGGTGTAATCCCTGAACGCACGCTCCAGCCCTTTGCGAATCGTCGGCCAATCCTCCAGATGCCGCTGGCGGATATGCTCAAGCATGAATTCGCGCTCGTTCTCCGGCATCGCCGCCAGGCAGGCACGGCCTGCCGAACTCAAGTGCAGCGGCAGGCGCGTACCGACCTGGCGGCGCATGGTCATGTTCGCTTCGCCCTGGATCACGTCCAGGTACACCATGTCCAGGCGGTCCCGGGTGGCCATCGCGACGGCGGCCTGGGCGTACTTGGCCATGGTCTCCATCAGCGGGTGGGCCACGGCCCGCACCGACAGGTTGGAAAGCATTGCGTAACCAAATGCCATCACCCCCACATCCAACTGGTATCGGCCCGACTGCGGCATGTGCTTGAGGTAACCCAAGCGGGTCAGGGTGTGGGTCATGCGGGTAATCGTCGGCTTGGGCAGGCCGGTCTTGCGCGCCAGTTCCTGGTTACTCAACACGCTTTCGCTGGGGGTGAAGCAGCGCAGCAGTTCCAGGCCACGGGCCAGTGACGTGATGAACTGGCGGTCCTTGTCTTCCTCCTCTTCGGTGTTCATCGGATCTACCAGCAGGTGTTCAAAGGCAGTGCTGCCTGCTGGTGTCTCTGGTGTGTTCGGGTCCAGGCTTCGACGGCGCATGGTAGAAATCCTTCTTTTGTAAAATCAATAAAACAAAACCATATTCCGCTGTGCGAAACAATTGAATTTTTTGGATTTTTACTGTGTCTTTATATTTATTCGTTTATAAACAATTGTTTATATTTTTTTCTGTTGGATCTATACGTTCTTTCGTTTACATCATTAATGTAGATACTTATTATTTTTTGAAAATACGGAATATAATTTCGCACTGCAAAATAATTAGTGGGTTTTAATCTATAGCCCACAGTCGGCGATACAGACCTTCAGGAATAAAAACAATGGGTGCATTAACAGGTTTGCGTGTACTGGATTTGAGCCGGGTCTTGGCCGGCCCCTGGTGTGGCCAGGTGTTGGCCGACCTGGGCGCGGAAGTGATCAAGATCGAGCGCCCGCACAGTGGCGACGACACCCGTGGCTGGGGGCCGCCGTGGATGAAGACCGGCACCGGCGAGGCGTCCGGGCAGGCGTCGTATTACCAGTCCACCAACCGTGGCAAGCTGTCGGTGGCCATCGACCTGGCCAGTGCCGAAGGCCAGGAACTGGTGCGGGCGCTGGCGGCCAGCTCCGACGTGTTGATCGAGAACTACAAGGCCGGCTCCCTGGCGCGCTACGGCCTGGACTACACGACCCTGGCCGCGCTCAACCCGCGCCTGGTGTATTGCTCCATCACCGGCTTTGGCCAGACCGGCCCGCGTGCCGAAGAGCCTGGCTATGACTTCATCATCCAGGGCATTGGCGGCCTGATGAGCATCACCGGCGAACGCGATGACTTACCGGGCGGCGGTCCACAAAAAGTCGGCGTGGCCTTTTCCGACCTGATGACCGGGTTGTATTCCACGGTGGCGATCCAGGCCGCGCTGCTCAGCCGCGAACGCACCGGCGTTGGCCAGCATATCGATATGGCCCTGCTGGATGTGCAAGTCGCGACCCTGGCCAACCAGAGCATGAACTACCTGGCCTCCGGCAACGTGCCCCAGCGCTTTGGCAATGCCCACGCCAATATCGTGCCGTACCAGGTGTTTCGCGCCGCCGACCGCGACTTCATCATCGCCTGCGGCAACGACAGCCAATTCATCGCCTTATGCCAGAGCATTGGCCTGCCGCACCTGCCAGACGACCCACGCTTTCGGCGCAATGCCGACCGCGTGGCCCATCGGGCCGAAATCGTCGAGTTGCTGTCGGCGCACTTCCTTGGCCGCACGGCAGATGAGTGGGTCAGTTGCATCCATGCTGCGAAAGTCCCGGTGGGCGCGATCAACAATATCGCGCAATCTTTGGAAGAGCCGCAGGTGATTGCCCGTGGACTGATGGTGAAGATCCCCCATCCGCAAAACCCCGACTTCGCCATGGTCGGTAGCCCGATCAAGATGTCTGGCACTCCGGTGGAGTACGTACGGCCGGCGCCGATGTTGGGGCAGCATACGGATGAAGTGTTGGTGGGGCGGTTGGGGTTGAGTGGTGAGCAGTTGGGGCAGTTGAAGAGTCGTGGGGTGATTGAGCAGTTGCCGTGATGGACGCGCGTTGGCTGACTACTGAAGTATTTTGCCCAGCGCGCCCATATCCATGGCTTCATTGATGCCCAAGGGGGCGGAAAGGATGAAGGGCTCCTTGTAGAGTGACTCATAGTGCATCTCTACAAAGACGTCATTCCTTTGTAGGAACAGACTCATTTGCAGCAGGCACAAGGGGCCGAACTGCGTGCTTTTAGTCGGCTCCAGAATCACGATGTCATTACCCGGCCTGACGGCTGCACCCTCGGTGGGCCAACCTTTGGCGAAGCATTCTGGATTCAACCGTGCCTTTTCCAGCACGGCGGGCCAGCGACTGTCCCCCAGCCCATCGAACTGTTCGTCGCCGACGCGAATGTTGAACGCGGTGATGATGCCCGGGCCAATCCCTTCATTGGACAGGTACAGGCCGCTTTTTCCGCCCGCCAGATACGGTGTGATCATCAGGTAGGGCCTGACGGACAGCCGGTTGTGCTCGCGCATCAGGTCCAGTTGCCAGAAGGAAATCGACGCGGCGGCGATGGAGATCACCATGGCTGCCAGGGAGAGGACAGTGCCGGAGGAGAGCTTGGGTTTTTCCGGTGTCAGCGGTGCAGTGGGGCGACGTGGCTTGAAAAAGGGATGGTCATGCAGTTTTTTCACGGGTCGACTCCCTGTCGATAAGGCTGCACGAGAAAGTCCGTGTCGAGTGCTGAAAAGGTAAAGCCATGAGTCAGGAGGAAATGACACTCCCGTAAATCTCGTAAAGGTTTTTGATGATAGGAAACCCGAAGCAGATAACCAACAGCCAGAATTGCCAGCGCAGCAGGGTCATGCCCGATTCCAGCTTTGAAATGGCCCCTTGAAACTGGCTCGCCTGACGTTCCATCAGCGCGCGGAATTCTACACCTTGCTCTCTGATTGCAACGCCTTGGTCTTTGATCAGGGCGCTCAGGTCGGTGCGTAATGCCGCGATCGAATCCTTGAGGTGGGATTCGGTGCGTTCTAAGTCGGCTTTTGACGCGAAATGTTTCACATCGTCCTCCCAAGCATTTACGGCGGCTTTGGCTGTTTTATTTGGCACGCTGATGGAGGTCAGTGCGTCATATAGCAAGCGATATTTTCATCGTGTCTCCAGCAGCAGGCAAGCGACGTGGAACCCCACCGGGCAGTAGGCTCCGTCACTGTGAGGGGTGCACTCGATCGGCGAGAGCGCTATCGGTGAATAGTCGGCTTAAGCGCATTGAGGTTCCAGTCGGACGGTTCCTGCATTTTTGTAGGTTGAGTAAGGCTGCTGAGAGTTGAATCGCCCCGGATTTTTCAGGGTTCCTGAAAAGTCGCAGGTAAAAACCCATTAAATATTTGACTTGTCCTTTTCAATCAGTAAGATACGCCGCATTCCGCGATAGCTCAGTTGGTAGAGCAAATGACTGTTAATCATTGGGTCCCTGGTTCGAGTCCAGGTCGTGGAGCCAGATAGAGAAAAGCCTGCAGCGATGCAGGCTTTTTTTTGTGCGCAATTTAGTGCCTGATGCTACCTGCCAAGCTGGATCGCTCACCGGCAACCCGCCAAGGAAAGCACATGGATATCAGTTGGATGGAGTTAGCCTTCGGCGCGATGGTGGTCATTGCCCAGGGCCTGTCGTTTTGGTTCATGTACTGGTTGTTCAAGAAGCTGCGCAAACCCAAGTCGGTCGCTCCCGCCTATGCCCCTGGCACGGGCCTTGATGGCAAGGCGATTGCGGTATTGGCCACCTTTATCGGGTTGCGCAGGCTGCCTTGGGTGGCCTTGGCCAGCAACAGCCTCAACCCGGTGTTTCGTCTTGAGGGGCAGCAGGTGATTTACCGGGTTTTACGTCAGAAGCAACGACCGTTGGGCGATGTGTCGCGAGTGGATATGCGCAGTGCTTATGGCACCTTCAACCTGGTGTTTGAATTTGCCGATTCGCCGTTCACATTGATCGTGAACCTGGGGAGTGCGTCGCGGATGGCTTATGTGCTGTCGTTGCTACCACCTGGCATACCGCTGTCCGAACGGGCGCAAGCCGCGCGACTAGCGGGGAACGCCGCGCAATATCAGCCTTGGGTTTAGCATGTGGCCCCGACAAGGCGCCCGCTGAGGTGAGGACGGATTACTGAGGCGCGCTGGCGACGCTGCTCATCGAGTATTGCGCCTGGCCGCTGTGTTCATCGATCTCTTCATGGGTGACCACAAACCCTTGTGACAGGTAGAACTGGTAACTGGCGCTATTGTTTTTATAAACCGCCAGGGTCAGTACGGGCCGTTGCCTCCTGGCGTGGGCCAGCAGCTGTTTACCGAGGCCCTGGCCCTGGCAGTCGGGGGCAACAAACAGCGCGGCCATCTGCTGGTCGAGCAGCGAGTAAAACCCCACCACCCTCGATTGACGCTCGATAACAAAGGTCTGGGATGCAGGAATGTACAGGTTGCGCATGTTCTCGACCTGTGACTGCCAGAAGGCGGCGTCGATAAAGTCGTGGGCGATAAGCGAGGCATCCAGCCAGATCTGCAGGACGCAATCGAGGTCTGTGGGGTCAAGGGGTCTGATCATTTTTTTAAGTCTTGCGATGGGTTATTCAAAGCTCAGGCGCCAGGCAGCCCCCGGGCCTGATACTGCGTGGTTGCGCAACATCACGCCAAACAAAATGTTTAACGCGACGCTTTATTATAGAGGCGCTTGAAGAATGCAGGCTTTTTAATGGCTCCTGCAAACATCCCCCAACGAATCACGCTGCATCGACTGCAGGTTTTTCTCGATGGTTTCGCAGATGGCTTCGGTCTGGATCTGGTGTTCGCTGGAGCGGAACGGGCTTTGCAGGTCGGTGCCGATGCGTTCGATGGCCAGCAGCATAAACCCCACCACCGTCGAGGCCAGCGGGGTGAACCAGCCCAGGGACTCCACCAGCCCCACTGGCACAATCAGGCAGAACAGCGAAATAAACAGTCGTGGAAAATACACATAGGGGTAGGGCAGTGGCGTATTGGCGATGCGTTCCATGCCGCCCTGGCTGTTGGACAGGTCGACCATGGTTGATTCCAGGCGCGCCAGGCGAATGCTGTCCAGGCGTCCGGCCTTGTACTCGCGGGCCAGCAGGGCGGCGGAGCCGGTGAGGATGTCGTTGGCAAAGTTGTTGGTGGCGCCGTTGCGCGCAAACTCATCCCCAGGAATGAACGCCCGCACTTCCTCCGGGCACGGCTCACCCCGCAGGTGCGCCGCCAGGCAATTCACATAGGCCACGTGGCGGCGCAGCAGGGTGGATTTGATGGGGTTGATTTCGCTGTCGGGGTCATCGAGCAATGTCAGCACCTGCCGTGCAAAGCTGCGCGAATTATTGACCATCGCGCCCCATAGCGTGCGCGCTTCCCACCAGCGGTTGTAGGCGCTGGTGTTACGAAAACTGATCAGCACCACCAGTGCCGAACCGAGCAGCGTCAGGGGCATCAGTGGCAGGTTGATCTTGGCGTTGAGGAACAGCATGAAGTCCACGGTGACCGCAATATCCCAGAGCAACAGCCAGAACAGCGCCCAGCCGACATAACCCATGGTCTTGATAATCAGGCGGTATTTTTTGACGATGGCAGCTTTCAAACACAAACCTCCGAGCGGGCGAAAAACATCAGTGCCCTAGCTCGGACGGTGTTTGTGCAAGAAAGGTTCGCCGGGTGTCAGGCGTCGTGCAGGGAAATGCGCGAGGTCTCCGGCAAGGCCAGGCCACCGGCCAGTGCGAGCAGGGCCACGGCCATCAGGTAAAACGCCGGTGACAGGTTGCTGGCGGTGGTGCTGATCAACCACGTCGCCACCAGCGGCGCGGTGCCGCCGAAGATCGTGTAGGCCATGTTGTAGGTGATCGCCGAGGCGGTATAGCGCGTGCGGGTCGGGAAGGTTTCCGAGAGCAGCGCCGCCGTGACCACGCCGCACAACACCGCGCCCACCGCCAGCAGCATCACGCCGACCACGGAGGCCGCGAACGAGCCGGAACTGGCCATCAGGAACGACGGGTACACCACGGCCATCAACAGCCCGCAAGCGCTCATCACCGTGACACGCCGCCCGACGCGATCGCTATACCAGCCGGCCAGCGGACAGATCGCCGCGGCGAAGATCAGCGCAATCAGCGACACCAGCAACGCCGTCGCCCGGCTCAGGCCACCGACCACTTGCAGGTACGTGGCAAAGTAGGTGGTGAACATATAAAACGACGGCGCCGTCAGCGACACAAAGGCGCCCAGGCAGCAGATCGCCGCGCCATGGTTGCGCAGGGTTTCCTTGAGCGGCGAGTGAGACACCGCGTGTTCCTGCTTTACTGCCTGGAAGGCCGGGGTTTCATCCAGCCGCCAGCGCAGGTACAGACCTACCAGGCCCAGCGGCGCGGCGATCAGAAACGGCAGGCGCCAGCCCCAACTGCCCATGGCCTCGGCCGACAGCGAGGCCTCCAGCGCATAGGCCACCACCGCCGCCGAGGCGAAGGCGGCAAAGGTCGACACCGGGATAAAGCTGCCGTACCACGCCCGTTTATCACTGGGCGCGTGCTCCATCAGGTAGGCACAGGCCCCGGCGTATTCACCGCCGGCGGAAAAGCCCTGGGCGCAGCGGATCAGCGACAGCAGGATCGGCGCCGTGACGCCAATTGCCGCATACGTGGGCAGCAGGCCGATCAGGGTCGTGGCCCCGGCCATCAGCAAAATCGTCATCGCCAGGGTGCGCTTGCGGCCGATGCGATCGCCCAGCATGCCAAAGAAAATCCCGCCCAGGGGCCGAAAGGCAAAGGCCACGGCAAACACCGCGAAGGTCTTGAGCAACGCCGCACTGGCATCGCCACTGGGGAAAAACTGTTGGGCGATGGTGGTGGCGAGAAAGCCATACACGGCGAAGTCGAACCACTCGACAAAATTGCCGATACCGGCGGCGACGATGACTTTTCTCAGGGTTTGCGGCGGGACCTGTTCGGTGGATGCGCGCGTCATGGCGGGGCCTCGGCATTTCGTCAGTAAGCCCTCGATTATCGGGAAAGCGCCCGGGGTGGCTTACTTCAAAAGTGTCATCGGCGTAGTCAACACCGACCTGCCAAGGCAATGAAGATCAAATGTGTGTGGCTTGCCTGCGATAGCGGCGGGTCAGCCAACATCCTTCCCAGCCATGCCGCCGCCATCGCAGCCTCGCCGGGGCTCGACAGCTCCCACCTTGATTTTCGGGGG
>NZ_LKBY01000128.1:0-33639 GCF_002699915.1 Pseudomonas sp. ICMP 8385
CGTGTAGTCGCGCTGACTACGCCTTTTTGCTGATTCCATTACGTCCTCCTGAAAAACAGATCAGAAGGTGTAAACCTTATTCAGGACGGGACAGAGATAAAAATAAATCTGTCCCCTTTTTCGGTCCCCTTTTTCGCAAGGCCTGCCGGACATCGCCCCGGTAGATAACAGCCACAAATACCTGATCGAGACTAACCCGGCACTCACCGACCTCAAGCAGTTCATGAGCTCCAAAAGGGACCAAAAGGGGACAGATTTATTTTTAGCACTTCGAGGGTAATCGAGTCAGATTACGATTTTTTGGGGTTGGTTTTTAGGGGAAAGGGGACAGATTTATTTTCAACACATGGTCAAGTTATAACGCCCGAGTCGGCTGTTCTCTTGATAACGATTGGTTAGGCATTGATGATTGCTTTGATGTGCTGAGAGAAAAAAGGGGACATATTTATTTGATTTTCTTAGAGATTTTTTATTTGGTTAAATAAATCTGTCCCCTTTTCGCCGAGTTCAACATTCTCAAATTTGAGTCGCGGTGGGCTAGAGGTCCGGGCTCCTGATGGGAGAGGTCTGCGCTATAATCGTGATGGCTCACTCTCGGGATTTTTGGAGCCTAAGGCGAAACCATGAAACTTGAAAGTAATCTGGATTTTGAAATTCTTGGATTTAGTGATAGTCGTTATGAGAAACTGACTGTCGAAATTCAATATAAAGGCGAACCTATTGCTCAGATTAATCAGGATCAGGGAGTTGATCGTTTAGAGGTAGAAGTTTTCGCTGATTTAAATAGCGCAGTTTTGAAAGTTCCATTTTCTGGCTTTTTGGAGGCAATGACTCTAGCGAAAAGTTTCATTGTCGAGTAGGTGCAAAAGCAACCACAAGCTGGCAGGGTTCAGGCCCTGCACCTGGAGTACTAGGTTTGGAGCCGGGGTCCGCCTCGTCTAAGGCGATACAGAATTATTTCCCTAGCACAAAAAATGGTTCCATTGAATTTGTTTTTGATCCTAAAACAAATACTTTCGCTGTCGGTAAGCCTATAAGTAACCTTGGAGGCTCTCCGCATCAACAGTTGGCAGAGACTATAAAATCTGACGGGTCGACTCTAGTAGGTGGTATGTTTCGGCGAGGGCCTAACGGAGAGGTGATAACAAATGAGTTTAGTGGGCACTACTTGCAAAAAAGGGGACAGATTTATTTTTCGAGATAAAAATAAATCTGTCCCCTTTTTCAAGGGTTATCCATGATTCGTGCACCCTTGGGGGATAAGCCGTATTGGGACGATCGTGAAGCCAAGGATCGGCAATGGGTTGAGCGCGTCAGTGAAATGCTGGCGCAACCGTCGGCCAACCCCTTGTACCGAGCGCAATTTACGTTCGACTTCGCCAAAGATAATGTGCGTGCGGCCATTCGGGTCTATTCGAGCGGTGGCAATGTTGCCGAAATGGCCACCTACCTCCCCGCCGCGATGGACGCGTGGGAGCTGTCCAATCGAGAGTCCGACAGTTTGTGTGCTGAGAATAATCTCCAGACTTGCCGTGACTGGACATTCGAGTTGGCGGACCTGAACCACTACATCTGGTGTTTCTGGTTGGTGAGCCTGGCGCTGGCGCTGGAGATTCCCGACGACCAGTGGCGTCGGCTGGTCGCTTTGATCGGCGAAGGCGGACAGGACGTTCTGCTGGATCGAATCATTGCATCCCGCCAGCCAGGGCGCGTGATCGGTGAGCAGCTACTGCACGCCAAACCTTATGCAAGGCTGCTCAAGGCCATCGACGCGCCCCAGGAACAACAGGCCTCGCTGTTGCGGGCGTTCGTGGAACATTGGTACCCGGAGCTGAACCGGCGCGGTAAACAGCAACCCTGGTGGTATGTCTATGGCGACCCGGTAAAACACCCCCTTGAGATGGGTAGCTACTTCGGCCGCTGGTGCTTTGAGGCGGTTGCCGCAGTCAAGGCGTTCGGGCTGGATGACAGCGCCTGCCTGGGGCATGAGCATTACCCCGGCGACTTGCTCCACCCCAGTGAAGACGTTATCCCGGCACCAGCCCCTGCCCGCGTAGAAAAAGCCGGCTGGCTGGCGCGGTTGTTTGGGCGCTCAGATGTATAAGCCTTTGGATCTAAAGACGCCCATGAAAAAACTTACCTTCATCCTCGCAGCCCTGGCCCTTGCGGGCTGCCACTCCACTGCCCGCGACTCGTCGCCCAGCCTGTTGAAAGATGGCGTGCAGTTGCAGCAGAACACAGTCGTGGCCGATGCCGAACACGCCAAAGTGATCATGCGCGCCACCGGGTTTACCTACCCGGTGCAGTTCTCCGTGCGCCGTGGCGGCGATGCCGATCAGCGGCCGGAGATCCTCGGCACGGTGGTGGATTCGGGCCGGGGCAAGGTGTTCGGCTGGATCGCCAAGATGAGCGAGGTGGCCAACAGCGCCACGGTCAAGCGCTTCCCGCAGCTGGAAGTGCTGGCCGACCCGCAGCAGACGCTTGAAGTGTTGGGCGAGTCGCGGGTGTATGACTCGAACTACTACCGCTACGCCGAAAAAATTGTCTACGCCTGCGGCCCGATGTCCTCGGCGTTCAAACCGCAAAAGCAAAAGGTTTACCTGGTGGAATTCGTGATTGTCGGCGCCGGCTGCGAGCAGCATGCCTATGACATCACCGACCCTGCGCAGCGCATTCCCGTCCCCGCGTCCTGAATCATGCACCCTACAACCGCCGGGCACATTGGCGGTGTTGTCGTAGTAAATGGAGTTTCAAATGAAGCGCAAGCAGTTCCAGAAAAGCCTGTTGGCCATGATGGTCAGCGCCGTTGCCGCACAAGTCAGCGCGGTGGAGTTTGACGTCAGCACAGGGCAGAACGTGTGGGCCTCCCAGACGTTCAACGAGCCTGTGACCCTGGTGGGCGCGCGCAATGTCGTCTCGACCCAGCCCAGTGCCGATGGCGTGAATATTTCCCTGACCAATATCCAGGGCACGCTGCGCAACGACGCCAACCTGACCCTGGATGCTGGCGGCAAAGCCGTACGTGGCCTGATCGTCGATGGGGCGCTGGATCAACTGCTCACCACCACCGGCAGCCAAATCAGCGGCGATATCGTCCAGGCTGGCAATATCCACCTGAGCAACACCATCTGGGCCGAAGGCTTTGAAGTGGGCGCCAGCAACGTGGGCGGCAGCATCATCAACTCGGGCAATATCACCCTGGTCGAAGTTCCCGGCTCTGGCGATGAATCCGACGCCGAGGGTCTCTACCTCAACGGCACCACCGTGGCGGGCGACGTGGTCAACAGCGGTGTGGTGGATGTCACGTCCTACTACGGCTACGGCCTGATCCTCGATACCCACAACAACATGCCGGTCACCATCGGTGGCAAGCTGCTCAACTCCGGGACCCTGCGCGTTACCGGTGAAGAGGCCCTGGGGATCGAGATCGAAACCGATACCAACCCCCTGCGTATCGAAAACAGCGGCCTGGTTTCCGTCAACGGCGGGCAGGCGATTGCCGTGCAGCTCGATGCGGGCACCTACGATTACCTGCTCAACACCGGCACCATCGAAGCCAGCGGCAGCAACGCCATGGCCTTCAACGTGCAAGGCGCGACCTTTAACACCACCTCGCCGAGCGGTGAGCGCGGCCTGATCAACCGTGGCCTGATCAGCGCCGACGCGACGGCGATCAAGGTCAACCCGCAGTACCAGTTGACGCCGTTCGAGATCAACCAGCAAGCCGGGGAAATCCGCAGCAACTCCGGCACCGCCATCGACGGCGGCAACCTGGCGAGCCTGAACTGGAGCGGCGGCAAAATCGTCGGTGATGTGCTGGGTGTCACGGCTGTGAACATCAACGGCCAGGCCGACTTTACCGGCGCGCGCATTGGCAGCCCGGTATCGGTCAACGCGGGTTCGTTGAACCTGTCCGGCGCCGGCACCACCATCACTGGCGACCTGAATGTCGCCAGCGGGGCCGGGGTTGATATGCGCCTGTCCAACAGCGTGGTACCGACCACGCCTTACCTCACGGTCAGCGGCGCCGCGAACTTCGCCCAGGGGTCTAGAGTGACCTTGAGCGCCAAGCCCGGTGATTTCACCGCAGCGCTCAGCGGCACCGAATACACCCTGCTGCAAGCCGGCAGCGTGCAGAACAACGGCCTGACGGTCGCCAGCAGCTCGTCGCTGCTCGATGTGCTCAGCTACTCGGCCGATGCGCAGACGGTCAAGGCCGTGGTGGGTCTGAAGCCAGACGAGCAGGTACAAACCGACCTCGGCGGCGTTGGGGCTACGACCTCGGCGGTGACTGCGGTGAACCTGTTGAAAAACGAAGTGCTGGGGCAACTGAGCCAGGATGACGCGGTGTTCCAGGCCGTGGCCAACGCTGGCAGCGCCCAGCAACTGGCGCAGATCGGCGAACAACTCAAACCTGACGTAAACCGTGGTGCGCTGGACGTGGCCTTGTCCGGGCAGACCGTGATCAACGGCGCGATCCTCAACCGCCTGGCCGGCCAGCGCGATGGCAGCGAACGCGGCGGTGTGTGGGTGCAAGGCCTGAGCAGCAACATGGACCAGGACGGTCGCGGTGGCGATAACGGTTACTCGGCCAACAGCAGTGGTGTGGCTGTCGGCGTGGACGGCCGCTTGAACGACAGCACCCGTGTGGGTGTGGCATACAGCTACCTCAACTCCAACATCCATTCGGACCTGGGTAACAAGACCGAAGTGCAGGGCAACGCGCTGTCGTTGTACGGCAACTGGTCGCTGCAGAACTGGTTTGTCGATGGCAGCCTGAGCTATGGCGTCAACGACAACGACAGCAAGCGCCACATCGCCGGCACTACAGCGAAGGGCAGCTACGACAGCCAGGCGCTGTCGGCCAGTGTGGTCGGCGGCTACAGCTTCAAAGCGTCGGACAGCGTGCTGGTCGAACCGCGTGTCGCCGCACGTTACTCCAGCGTGCACATGGACAGCCTGCATGAGAAGGGCTCATCGGCAGCCTTGAACACCGGTTCCCAGCGTTACGAAGTCGGTGAACTGGGCGCCGGCCTGCGTGTGGCGGGCAACCTGCCGCTGGGCGCCGGCACCCTGCAACCGGAAGCGACCCTGATGGCCTATCACGACCTGATGGGTGATCGCGTGGCGCAGACTTCCAGCTTTGTGAACGGTGGTTCGACGTTCAGCGTGACCGGCGCATCGGTAGCGCGTGACAGCTATGAAGCCAGCGTGGGTGTGAACTACCAGGTCTCGGCATTCAGCGTCGGCGCCAGCTACACCCGCCAGGCCCGCAGCGGGTTTGATGCCGATGGCGTCATGCTCAAGGCCCGTTACGCGTTCTAAACCGTCCTTATAGGGCGAGCTTGTGTGGGAGCTGGCTTGCCTGCGATAGCATCCCTGCGGTGTGCTTGAAACACCGCAGTGTTTGCATCGCAGGCAAGCCAGCTCCCACATAAGCCTGCCCCCATATGTGCGAAACAACTTGAGAACCGCTCTCAACCTCGTAAAATGCCGCAGCACTTAATCAGGGACGAATTCAAAGATGCGCATTTTTGCCTTACTGCTGGCGCTGTCCTTCCTGGCCGGCTGTGCTTCCAAACCCCCGTACTACATCTCTCCAGCCCCCGTGACTATTCCCAAGACCGCCACCTTCTGGGTCGATACCTTCGACGTCAAAGTGGTGGGGCAGGGCCGGATTTTCATGTCGGACGCCAAAGTCCGCGAGCAACTGGGCGTGGACCTGGTCGACCGCCTGCTCAAGGCCAAGCGCTATGCCAGCAGCAAGCAGACCGCGGACTACCTGCTGGACGTGGATATCGTCTACGTGCGCCATATCCTCGACTCCAAGGGCGGTATCACCAGCCTGGTG
Organism: Pseudomonas sp. ICMP 8385; assembly: GCF_002699915.1. Lineage (NCBI taxonomy): Bacteria > Pseudomonadati > Pseudomonadota > Gammaproteobacteria > Pseudomonadales > Pseudomonadaceae > Pseudomonas > Pseudomonas sp. ICMP 8385. The sequence continues at coordinate 5,852 of NZ_LKBY01000128.1, forward strand.
GTCGACGACAACACCATCCTGCAAAGCATCGACTTTGGCTACAAGGTCAAGGTCAAGAAGGCCGACGCCGAGGTGCTGCATTTTGCCCAGGATCGGGGTGGCCTGGTGCCCAATAACTGGGGCGGCCAGGTGCAGCAATGGAAGACCATTGGCGGGATCCTGACCAATGAAGGCAACGCCAATATCGAGCGCCATTTCACCGGTGGCTTGAGCAATTACATCGTGCACGACCTGCGCGCCATACCCTCACGCTAATACCCCGGATTTATTCACCTAGGAGCACCCTGTGAAATCACTCTGCAAAATCCTGCTGTCCGGCCTTGCCGCCACGGCACTGCTGACCCTGGCCGGTTGTGCCACGGAAAGCTCCCGCGCACTGCCGATCGAAAAAGTCGCCAGCGCCAGCGTCGCCTACTCCGGCGTACGCGTGCCGATTGCCGTGGGCAAGTTCGATAACCGCTCCAGCTACATGCGCGGGATCTTCTCCGATGGCGTGGACCGCCTCGGTGGCCAGGCCAAGACCATCCTGATCACCCACTTGCAGCAGACCAACCGCTTCAGCGTGCTGGACCGCGACAACATGGGCGAAATCTCTCAGGAAGCGCAGATCAAAGGCACCGCGCAGAAGCTCAAGGGTGCGGACTACGTGGTGACCGGCGATGTGACCGAGTTCGGCCGCAAAGAGACCGGCGACCGCCAACTGTTCGGCATCCTTGGCCGTGGCAAGACCCAGGTGGCCTACGCCAAGATCAACCTGAACATCGTCAACATCAGCACCTCCGAAGTGGTGTATTCCACCCAGGGCGCCGGTGAATACGCGTTGTCGAACCGTGAAATCGTGGGCTTTGGCGGCACCGCCAGCTATGACTCCACCCTCAATGGCAAGGTCCTGGACCTGGCCATGCGCGAAGCGATCAATCGCCTGGTCGACGGCATCAATGCCGGCGCCTGGAACCCGCGTAACTGATTCAAGTGTTTTCAAGGAGCAGTACACGGATGAGCAAGGCAGTGAAGTTAGCGCTGATGCTGACAGCAACCGCGCTGGTTGCAGGGTGCCAGACGGCGCCCAAGCCCCTGTATCAATGGGAAAGCTACCAGCCACAGGTTTACGAGTACTTCAAGGGCGAGCCCAAGGAAGCCCAGGTCGAAGCGCTGGAACGCGACCTGCAAAAGATCAACGCCAGTGGCCGCCAGGCCCCACCGGGCTACCACGCCCATTTGGGCATGCTGTACCTGAGCATGGGCAAGGATGACCAGATGGTGCAGCAGTTCCGCACCGAGAAGGCGCTGTTCCCCGAGTCTGCGGCTTACATGGACTTTTTGCTCAAGAACGCCAAGGCCCCAGAGGTGAAGCAATGAGCTTTTTGAAACTCACCGGCGCCTTGCTGGCCCTGGCTTTGCTGGGTGGTTGCGCGGCGCCCAAGACTGTCGATTACTCGGCGTACAAGCAGGCGCGGCCGAAGTCGATCCTGGTGCTGCCACCGATCAACGAGTCCCCTGAAGTGCAGGCGTCCTACAGCCTGGTATCGCAGGTGACTTACCCGTTGGCCGAAGCCGGCTACTACGTGATGCCGATTGCCCTGGTGGATGAAACCTTCCGCCAGAACGGCCTGACCACCGCCAACGATATCCAGGGCGTGGCGCCGGGCAAGCTGCACGAGATCTTCGGCGCAGACGCGGCGTTGTACATCACCGTCAGCGAGTACGGCACCCAGTACATGCTGATCACCAGCGACACCTCGGTGACGGCCTCGGCCAAACTGGTCGACCTGCGCACCGGCACCACCTTGTGGACCGGCTCGGCACGGGCTTCCAGCGAGGAAGGCAACAACAACGGTGGCGGCCTGGTGGGCATGCTGATCACGGCGGCGGTCAAGCAAGTGATCAACAGCTCCACCGACGCGGCGCACCCGATTGCCGGCATCACCAGCGCGCGCCTGTTGTCGGCCGGGCAACGCACCGGCCTGCTGTACGGCCCGCGCTCGCCCAAGTACGGCTCGGACTGATCTGGACCAGTCACTGCCGATCCAATGTGGGAGCTGGCAAGCCAGCTCCCACCTGGACTGAGTGACCGCACGCTAACCCGAATCCCGACGCCCCTACGTCTGACCTTGTGAACGCATCATTCACTCACGAGGTTCAGCCCATGTCCCATCCTCTTCTCTTCCTACGCCCCGCTGCCCAGGGCTTTGCCGTGACCTTGCTGGTGGCGCTCGCCGGATGTGGGCTGTCGTCCCGTGACGAGGCCAAGGCGCCCGAAGCGGCTGCCGTCCCCGAACTGCACAGCGCGCCCGTTCAGGCCCAGAGCGCCATGCTCAAAAGGATGGCGATGCCGGCCCCGATGGCCATGCATGACGCCGTGGCGATGGAATACCGCGCCGAACCCCGTGAGCAATATCAAAACCTGCCGGATAACCCGGTGCACAGCGTGGCCCAAACCCCGGTCTCAACCTTCAGCGTCGATGTCGACACGGGCAGCTACGCCAATGTCAGACGTTTCCTCAACCAAGGCCAGCTGCCGCCCGAAGGCGCCGTGCGACTTGAGGAAATGGTCAATTACTTCCCCTACGACTACGCGCTGCCCACCGATGGCTCGCCTTTTGGCGTGACCACCGAAGTCGCCGCCACCCCCTGGAACCCCAATACACGCCTGCTGCGTATCGGCATCAAGGCCTCCGAGCGTGCCGTGGCCGAACTGGCGCCGGCCAACCTGGTGTTCCTGGTGGATGTTTCCGGCTCCATGGACCGCCGCGAAGGCCTGCCATTGGTGAAAAGCACCCTCAAACTGCTGGTGGAGCAACTGCGCGATCAGGACCGCGTGTCCCTGGTGGTGTATGCCGGTGAATCGCGGGTGGTGCTCAAGCCCACATCCGGGGGCGACAAGGCAAAAATCCGCAACGCCATCGAGCAACTGACCGCCGGCGGCTCCACAGCGGGGGCGTCGGGCATCGAGCTGGCCTATCAGATGGCCCGCGAAGGGTTTATCGATAAGGGCATCAACCGCATCCTGCTGGCCACTGACGGTGACTTCAATGTCGGCATCAGCGACTTCGACAGCCTCAAGCAAATGGCCGTGGACCAGCGCAAAAGCGGCGTGTCCCTGACCACCCTGGGGTTTGGCGTGGATAACTACAACGAACACCTGATGGAACAACTGGCCGACGCGGGCGATGGCAACTACGCCTATATCGACAACCTGCGCGAAGCCCGCAAGGTGCTGGTGGAGCAACTCAGCTCGACCCTGGCCGTGGTAGCGCGGGATGTGAAGTTGCAGGTGGAATTCAACCCGGCCCAGGTCAGCGAATATCGCCTGCTGGGCTATGAAAACCGCGCCTTGAAACGTGAGGATTTCAGCAATGACAAGGTAGACGCCGGTGAGATCGGCGCCGGGCATACCGTGACGGCGCTGTATGAAATTGTACCGAAGGGTTCAAAAGGCTGGCTGGAACCGTTGCGCTATGCCCAGGCCAAGGCTGCCGAGGGTAACGCATCAGAACTGGCCATGTTGCGGGTACGCTACAAGCCAGCGGCGGGTGGCAGCAGTCGTCTGATCGAACACCCGATCAAGAATGCTCAACAGGCCGCCAGCGCCGACCTGCGCTTCGCGGCGGCTGTAGCTGCCTTCGCCCAACAGCTCAAGGGCGATGGCCGCTACACTGGCACCATGAGCCTGAAGGACACCGCCACCCTGGCCCGTTCGGCCCGCGCTGATGACCCCTACGGCCTGCGTAATGAATTCGTACAACTGGTGGAACTGGCCCAAAGCCTCAAACACTGATCTTGCACACGATATAGAGCCAATGTGGGAGCTGGCTTGCCTGCGATGGCGGTGGGCCAGTGCCGCCGATAGTGCCTGACCCACCGCCATCGCGGGCAAGCCCGGCTCCCACAGGTAATCTGCAGTGATCCATCGAAAGGAGTTCGCCACTTAACATGGCCGTACCAGATGATCCACCCAGCGACGAATTGCTGCTGGCCCGCTACCGCACCGGCGATGCTGCTGCATTCGAGACCCTGTATGCCCGGCACCGCCAGGGCCTCTACCGGTTTCTCGTGGGCCTGTGCAACAAGGCCGAACTGGCCGAGGAAATCTACCAGGACACCTGGCTCAGCCTGATCCGCAGCACTACCCAGCCACAGGGCCGGGCGAGTTTTCGTACCTGGTTGTTCCAGATTGCCCGCAACCGCCTGATCGACCACTGGCGCAAGCACGGCATCCACAACCCGTTGCACGACAGCTACGACGAACAACAGCACGCCCAACCCGACGACAGTGCCGGCCCCGAGCAGCAACTGAGCCTGAGCCGCGACCAGGGCCGCCTCGATGCGGCGTTGCAAGACCTGCCCGAAGACCAGCGCGAAGTGTTTATGCTGCGCCTGCACGGCGACCTGGAACTGCCGCAAATCGCCGCCCTCACCGGCAGCCCACTGGAAACGGTAAAAAGCCGCTTGCGTTACGCCCAGCAGAAACTGCGTCGGCTGCTGGCCGAGGAGGTACCCGTATGACTGACTCCCGACACCCCCAGGACCCGACAGACGAAGGGCTGATCCAGCACTTTCGCCAACACAGCGCCAGCGAGCCGTCCGCGTCCCTCGACGCCTTCATCCTCGCCACCGCCCGCCGCGAAGCCCCCACGCCAGCGCCAAGCCTGTGGCAACGCTGGCTGCACGCCTGCCAACGGCCACGCTGGCAGATGGCGTTTGCTACCGTGGCCGGGGTCGCACTGTTGATTGGCGTGGTCATGCGCTCGCCAGTGCCCGACCTCAACCAGCCCGAGGTTACCCAGTACGCCGCCGCGCCGCCGCCTCAGGCACTCTCTGCGCCCGCCGCCCCAGCGCCGATGGCGCGTATGGCAATGGTGCCGCAGGCCGACAGCACGCCGGTCCAGACCGAGATGGCGGCGGTCATGGCCGATGAGCCCGTGGCAAAAATGAGCAAGCAAATGGCCGCCAAGCCCCAGTCCCTGAAGCAAGGGCTTGAGGAAATCGTGCGCCTGCGCCGGGCGGGTGAGAGCAGGGCGGCGGATGAAAAGCTGCTGGCCTTGCACAAGCGTTTTCCCGAGGAAAACCTGCCTGCGCGGTTGGAGGCGTTGCAAAAGCGTTGAGCCACAAAAAAGCCCCAGGTCTTGCGACCTGGGGCTTTTTTATCTGTATCTGGTGCCCCGGCGGGCTTCTAACCTGGCTCATAACCGATTGAAAAAAATAGATTATTTTTCCGTAATTGTTCGAAGGGATACATCCTGGGATACAGGCTAATCCTGCCCCGGCCACCCGAGGTTGATAAGCTCTGAGGGCTGTTGTAGGAGCAGCGCGTGTCGCCTCTCGAAAGCCATACCTGCCGTGTCTATGACTCTTTCACTTGAATAAGTCGCTTCGCAAAGTTGTATAAAGGCAAGTGGTTGAGGGAAGTAGTTAGCGGAGATTCTGAAGTCATGTAGTCCGCTAAGCTGTAAGTGTGAAGGACTATGAGATTTAGCTTTTGGATCGTAATCGAATCTAATGTGAGACGTGTTTGAAGGTGTTTGATTTTTCAACTCCATCATTTCCGTCCAGTTATAGAGATGATTAAAAAGTTCATCGTCCTCTCTCTCGACAGCATCATCTGCGGCGGCAAGAATTTCTTCCAGAGAGTCGCGGGTTGATAGCGGCCTTGGATAGAACGCGAGCCTGGCACTGGTCAGGTTTTCACTTTTGTCATACTGATAGAAAAACTGAAAAAAAGAGCCGTCAGACAGTAGTAGTGAATACTGTTGGGAATCAATCAAATATTGATACTCAAGCGGATAATATAATCCCTTAATGATCCCAGGCTTTCTACCGTGCCATGAGATTGACTTGGTCTCATTGTCCACACATATGTTGTTAAGCTGAGTATGCTTGTCCAGAGTACGCGTTGCGTTTATTATTCCTTGACAGATGTGTGCAAACTTCATCAGAAGACTCCTAGTCTTGAGAGTAATTCTGAATCATTTCTTTGAATTCAGGGTTTTTCTGCATTAGCTCAAAGATTTCCTGAAGTTTGTCCAATTCTTTGTCTGACTTATTGAGGAAGGTTTTGTTGTTCTTCATTTGAGTTGGGCTTGGGCAAATGAACTTGAATTTTGGGAAGTCGCGCTTTATGCAATCAATTTCATTTATGAGTTTTTCCATGGATTGACCGAAACCACTTATATAGCACCAGCCTCTAGATCTTGTGACTGCTACAAAAAACGCATTTCTCATTCTGAAGGTGAAGTCATTTGCAACTTGTTGGGAGTTTAGGACGAAAACAATATTTGCTTCATTACCTTTCGCCCGATAAGGGGTAGTAAGTGTCACGTAACCTAACGGCTTGAAGACGTCTGCACTCTCTACGTACCCCGGAATTACAGATTTAATACCTACAGAACTTAGCTCTCTCTGAATTGCCAGCATTGAATCTTTGTTGTTACCGGGCTTAAGGTTGATTACGATTATTTCTTCAGGTGCAACGCCATTGGTTTCAACAAGTCGACTAATTTTCTGTGCGATATAGGTGAGTTGTTCAGTATCAGAATTGCATAGTTTGGTTTGCACGAGATTCAAAGGACGCTTCTGATTTTCCAGCATTATTCCTTCGAGTAAGTTTTTGCTATTAGAATCTGGTCTTTCAATCTCTACTACATCTCCCTCTGATATGGTGAGATTTCTCGGTGCATTGACCTTATAGCCTATTGCCTCCCAATCGCTGGGGTAGTAGAACATCTCGATTTGGCGATTTGAATATAGTCCCATTGCCACGCCGTGAGCGGTCATTAAAACCGGCCGCGGGGTTCGGTAGCAGTTAGGTAATACGAAATCTTTTGGAATGTCTCCGTCGTATTTTCCATCTAGGACTGAGTCTGGAAGATTTGGCTCACCGGCCGCGTTCTTTCCAAATAACTCAGTCGGGCCTTTTATAAGTGTATCTTTGAGAGATTGAAATTCGTCGTACGCCCATATGATACGTTTTTGTGAGCCCTCACCCTTCGCTAGCTTATAGGCTACCTGGAATAGCTCGGTTGAAAAATCCTGAGCTTCGTCAATCAGAATAAGGTCATACTCTGGCTCAATCTGATCCCCCATTTTTTTGAGTAAATCTCGATATATGAAAGAAAGCGGATCTGCTTGCCCTCTCGCATCTCCAAGCGTAAGAGGCGATACGCCTAGCTTTTTGCAAAGGCGGGAGTAAAGCCCTTCTTTTTGCCTTCCGCCCCATGCATGGAGAACGTGGATTTTTGCATCGAAGTCTGGGGTTTTTTTAGCTTCCAAGGTGTAATACTTGGATATTAAAGTTTGTACGTGCTGATAGAGACTTTGGGTGTTGAACAGGTAGAGTATTTTAAATTCAGGTAAGCGTTTATGAGTAATAGCCGCTTTCAATGAAAGAACAATTGTTTTGCCCGTGCCGGCAAGGCCTCGAATGCGTTGTGGGCCTGGGGGCAACTGCATAGCGGCTAGGCGTTGGGAGTCGTCTTGTTTGAATGTGGTACGTAATGACTTTTGAATATAGTCGTTTATTGTCTGCGGAGCTGTTTCGCTGATGACAGGACTGTGTTTTGTTTCATATACAAACGTTCCTTCTAGGAGTGAGTATATTCTTCCTAGTTCATCTTCAGTGCAGTTGTAGTCTTCTGATAGTTCTTTTACCCATTCGTCCAGACTGTCGAAGGGGAGGCCCATGATCGGGGAGTCGTCACCTAACATTCCTTGAATTTGTGCTTCGTCATTTGCACAAAAAACTACCACGCTTGTAATAGGTACTTTAATCTTTCTGGCTTTCCTGTCATACAGCGACAGGTCGTTTTTCAGTCGGCTTACAACTTCCTCTTCATATATCTCAGTAATTAGGGATCTAGAAGTTATGAGGGTTCCGGAGTCTAGTTTCCAAAACTCTTCATTTTCTGACTCTATTACATCAGTTACTTGTTCTTCAATGACATCAATCAGGATGATGCCAGACTGTTGCGATACAACAATAAACGATGGTACGTCAGTATCACTGGCTCGACCTAGCGTCGTGAGTTTGTATCCAACATAACCATTATGTTCGACTAGAGCCTTCCTAATTACCTCGGCCACTTGAAAATGGAAAGGCCGATTTTCGATTGCCAAGGATCCTGATAGGAATGAAAATTTTTTTTCCATGATGTCCTGCAACTCGAAAAATATAAATTAATGATTGGGGTAGCTTCGTTGAGCCCGCCTAGGCCCGCTGAAGCTCCCGCAGAGCTACAGAATAGGACGGGTTATTGTTCGATGGTAGAGGGAGAGCTCGGGCGCCTACAAAATTGATAGCGCGGTGCAGGGTTTCGCAGGGAGAAGAATGACGCTATTTTTCTCTGCGAGCCCCGGCCTGCTTGGTTTGGAGCATGGCGCAGAATCGCAGAAAAAAATATATTTTTAGACGGCAGGCGAGGTGGGGGGACGACAGCGCGCGCCGGGGTGGAGGCTCGCCATCCAGCGCCGGGAGCTCGACCAGTGGGACCGGCCAAAAATTGGCTCTCAGCAGCTCACCTGGCGCCATGGCCAGCACTTCCATTGAGCTAGTGGGGAATCTCATCGAAAACGAAAAAGCCGCCCTAAGGCGGCTTGCATGCTGTGTGTGGGATCGAATTCAGGACGTTTGCGTTTGAGTGTGTTGCTCAATCATTGCATTCAACTCCGAACGGCGGCGCGCTCGATAGATCGGGCTCTTCAACTCTTTCTCGCCGGTGGTGAAATCGTCACGCGGAACGATAGAAAGCGCCTGCCACACGGCATTGTCATCGACGGATAACGCAGCACTGGCTCGATCAATAAAACCGAACAAGGCTTCTCCTAGGCGTCGAGCTTCCTCGCTGCTGACGGCCTTTTTTTCGTCGCTAAACGTCGCCTCTTGATAGAACGCATCCTTCTCTATGTCCCGTTGGATGATGAGCTTTTTGCGCTGTAATGCTTTAAGAAACGCTTCTGCTTCGGGCAGTGCGAAAAGAGCGGTCGCAGAGGTGGTGAGGCAATGATCACCATAGAGCGCAAACGCCGTCTCGCGACTACTCAGATAGCGCTCACGGGCTTCATAGGTATCTATCTGGCACAACTCCATTGCCGGTTGCAGTTCGCCGGCCAGGCAGGCGTACTCCAATGCCAATTCGCGGCTGTCCAGTTCCTGGCGCTTGAAGTTGCGAATATCTTTGGTCAGCACGCCATCGCTTTCCCGGAAAAGCTTCCGCCAAGTAGCTCCATCTAGCATCGCTTGCTGTTCGGCCGCGCCGGCCGTTTTGCGGTGTTTTTCTTCTCGCGCTCTCAAGCCTTCAAAGCGCTCGCGTATAGACAGGTAGGTTTGTTTGTATTCGTCGTGGATTTTTAGTGCCGTCTGAACTTCATCGGGCAGAGACAGGTGATGCTCGTTCATAGGTTTCTCCGGTGGTGATTGCAGGCCGACGCCGGCCAGGGTTGATGGTGCGAGTCGGCAATCAGTAAGAGTTGATTGCTCGTAGGGATAGGGCGGGGAGAAGAGCTCGGAACGAGTGCTTCGAGTTCTGTCAACAAAAACAGCACATACCCCCCCTTGTTCACACGACTGAATTCAAAATCGGTGGGAACGCGGGAACGTGGGTACAAAGGCTCTAAAACGGGCCTTTCAGAGTTGGAACTTGTTCCCGGCGTTTTTTGAGCGGGAACAAGGTATGGGGGGAGGCTCTCTATTAAACAGAGTTGTGTTCCCTTGTTCCCACTCTCATGTCTTATAAGGGAACGCTGAAAGCCACGGCTTTGCTGGGCCGTTCCCACTGTTCCCGTGTTCCCGCTGAAAAACGTCGAATGTCGATAGCTGCACAGGTTGAGCGTCATTGACTTTCTCCCTCACTTTCGAGCAAGTCGGGGTCAATTACGTAAAAACGGGAACTACCACCGCCTGGCGTGCGGTACTTTTTCGCCCGCCGGCTGCCCTTGGTTTCTTCGTCAACCTTGGCTAGCGCTCCGGCGCCTACCAGCGTCCGTACGATCCGTTCTTTACCGAAACCTGAAGCCGCCTCAAGCAATGCCGGTGTGTTGAACAGGTACAGGCGTTTATCGTCATTCACCTCATAAAAACCTGCTCGCTCGCGGACAGTGAGGTTGGCGTGTTCGGCGCGCACATCAGAAAAACGGCTGTCACCGTGTAATGCGATGAAGTCAGCGATACCGCGCAGGATCTGGCGGTCTTCTGCGTTGCCATCTCCCATCCGGGCCAGCCATTCGTTAAAAAGCAGCAGACAGGCTTGAGTGGCTGAACCTGTAGGCCAGCCAAGCAGATTATGTTCAATAGCCAATTCTCCGGCTAACGCCATGATGGCGAACCGATCAGCCACACGGCCGGCTTGTGAACTCTTGGTTTCGAAGGCATCACGGACTTGTGAAAAGGCGCTATACAGCTCCTTTGGCTGCTCAATCAGTGCCTCCACGAAGGTGGGGCCGAGATGTCCATAGTGTTGCGTGACAGCGTCGTTTAGGACGCGGTGGAACTCCTGCCCTGTCATGCCATGCACATCATCAAAGGCGCGATGAGTTCGGGTGCCGGCATTCACATCGACCATGCGCAACTCGGCGCCGGCATGCGCACCGTTGCCTCCAATGGCGGCGTGCTCCGACAACGACCTTTCACCGCTGGAAAGGGCCAGCACACGCCAGGTCAGTTTGGCCCGCCCTTCACGTTCGCGAGTCATGGTGCTTTTGCCCATGCCGTTGGCGATTGCGTAGGCCATTTCCTGAACGCGCTTGGGGTCGGCACGCTTAATTTCATCAAGGATCAGCACGGTATCGTTACGAGACGCTGCCTCAATCTCTACACCACCTTTCGACACGTCCCAAGAGGCCGCGAAGGTGCCAGGATTGCCCCAGATCGATGCGGCCAACAGTTGCGCGAGCGACTTACCGCTTGATGAATCGCCGACCAGGTGAATACCGCCACCATTGACGCCCACCTTGGCGAGCAGAGGCCCTGCCAATGCACAGCACACCGACAAAATCAGTACCGGATTGCCGAGACAGCGAGCGGCTATCTCGGTCTGCCATCCACTGAGAGAGCCCTTGCAGGTGAAAATGTTTGCTGCACGACCTGAGTCCTGAAAACGAACGTTGTCGCCGCCAATGACCCGTGAGGGCAGCACAAAGGCTCCTGATTCATGCCAGCCCGGTTTCGTGGTGGTGGCAATCACTAGTTCAGGGGCGTGATGGCTCGCCAGGTACGGCGTGATATGACGACGTTGGTGGTATTCGATTGCCAGTCCCTGGCGCATGAGTGCCTTCATTACCTCATCTGCTTTACCCGCAAGGGATTCCATGGGCATTACCCATTCAATACGCCGACCCCTGTAGTGAAAGGACAGCAGACGGCCAATGCTGCCGTCTTCTGAGTTGACCGTTTCGGCTTCGACGTTCAGTGGCGCACAGATCCAATGATCGACTGGAATGGCTTTTTCTTCCGGCCCGCTTTGCTTCACGCTGTGATACCAGGTGCCGGCCTTGTAGACCTTCCCTTCAACCGTGCAGGCGTGTTCATAGACAGCGAAACGGGGCCGGTCGAGTTTGTCGGGCTCCGGCGCCTTTGGGTCTCCTACAAGACTCAAATCAGCGTGTTTTTCCTTAAGCTTGCTCACGGCTTTGCCTCCCATAGCTGGTTGCGCCAAAGGTGCAAGTCGTTGAAGTCGGATAGCTCAGGCGGTGCCTGTTGGGGCCACTCTGGAAATACCACCAGAGCGCCGGTATCGAACGCCGCACGGTTGGCGGCAGTGCGCCCGGGATTGCCCCGTGTTTGGCGATCATCGTCACCAGCGATCACCAGCTCGACGCTCTGACCATGAAGCGCTCGCATGGCTAGTGCCACGGCGCGCAAGTTGCCGGCGTTCATGGCGCACACCACCGGGTGGCCGGTATGGATATGCAGCGTTGCTCCTGTCGCCCAACCTTCACAGACGTACAGGCGGCCGCCCTCGATGACCCGCCCCAATGGCGAGTAACAGCCCAGGACACGGCCACCACTAAGGAAACGTTTTGTGCCGGCACAATCGATGACTTGCAGGTTTACCAAGCGACCTTCAAGGCATAGAGGGACCAGCAATTTCCCCTGAGACATTTGACGCAGTTTGAGTGGGCTCACGCCCTTGGCCACCAGATACGGATGCAGTCGATCAGCAGGCTTTGCGCGCTGCCACAGCTGCACTGCCTGCCGAGTCGCTGCTTGCTGCTTTTCCTGCTGTACCGCATCGGACCGGCGTCGGTTTTCTTCCGCCTTGGTGCGGGCAGCTTTGAACGCTTCTGCTTGTTGGGCGCTCGGTGCGCTCGGGACTCCAGATGACTCAAACAAACCGAGTGCCAGGCGTTGATCGATTTCCCGCGCAGCTTCGACCTGGCGGCATTGGCGCAGGTAGGCCAGAAGTGAAACCAGATCGCCACCGTGCGCTTGATCGTCGGCAAAGTCATTCCACCGGCCAGAGTCGAGGGACACACCAAACGATCCGGCTTTGCGGTCTCCCCGGACATCGTTTCGAGCAACCCATTCACGTCCGTTTGGGCGTCCCTCCGGCAGCCATTCTTTAAGCAGAGTAGGGGCAGCAGGAAGGGCACGAAGTGCCACCAAACGAATCAGGTCTACAGTGTCGTTATCAGTCATGGAACAGGCCCTCTGACGATACGAATGAAGCGTCAGGCATGCTAATAGCTGCGGCCAGATCCGCCGTTTTCACGAGGTGCTGCGCCGCTTCTTCGGTGCAGGGTCGGAGCTCCCCTTTGTTGGCAAGTTGCAGCGTGCTTTCCAGGCTCAAACGCATCATTGCAGTGGCGCGACTTCCCAGGGCGAGGGCTCCGGTGAACTGCTCGATGTTTTTACAAGGTGTCGGATTTTGGCTTCGGAGCCGTTGTTCTAGGCGGTGTAAGAACCCAAGTTCAAACGCTTCAATGATCTGGCCGGGTAGGCGCTGTTTGTGACTGTTTAGGCACCTGGCCAGCGGTTCATTTTGGTCGGCCAACCATCGTTCAAAGGCATCAACACCACCGTCGATTACTTCTTGGTATTTGGCGGACCACTGCGTGTCGATTGCGGGCTGGCCGTCGGCTGATGGCAGCACGGCGTTGAGTGATTCAGGCATTTTGTACCCCCTCACGTTCCGCTGCTTTTCGGGCAGCGTTGAAGAGGTCGCTGGCGTCCTCCAGGAGCAAGTAGGCGGCATCCGCAATGCCGTTCACGTCCTTTGCGTCTGCGCGGTTGATGCCCATGCAGGACAGGCTGAAAAGCAGTGCCTTGGCCGCACAAAGTCGCTGCTCTGCGTACTCCTGAATGTCGGCGTACGCGGCGCTTGTATCAATCAGCAGCACAGGGGTTTGGCTGGGGTTTGTTGTGAGCGGGATGAGCTTATTCATGACCCACCTCTACAGAGGTCAGGATGCCCTCTGAGCAAGCGTCAACAGTGGCTTTCGCCATGTCGATCAGGTAGACGATTACATGGCAAAGTTGTTGACTGTTTTCAGCGAGAGCCGCTTGCTCGGCCATTTCCTGGGCAAGATCAAGCAGGCAGTACGTGCGATCGAGGGCCTCCGTTACAGGGACGTCAGACTGCACAGCGAAGAGCGGCAACCGTGAGAGAGGAATGCGGCTGAAAGTTTTGGCGGTGGTCTTAAGCATGGTGCACCTCCATAACCATCGCTTGCTCTGAAGCGGCGAGGTGGGCGAGCTGCATATGGTGGTTATAGCGTTTGAGGCGAGTGGAAAGACTGGAGTTTGCGCGAAGGGCTGCAAAGGCCATGGCCTTGTGTGCAGCGGCGCGGATGGAACGTGCGGACGGATTGAGGGCGTGCATGAGTAGAGCTCCTTTTGCTGGGGAGCTGCCACGGTTCGCTGCGAAACGAATTAGGGTGGCAACTGTGCGCGGGTTCGCAGACCGGGGCAAAAGGATCCCGGCAGGACCGAAGTCCTCCCACGCACAGCCGCCATAACACGTAACTGCGGGCACAAAAAAAGCGCCTGCAATCATGATGGGGGCGCTGTTGCGCCTTTTGCTCGTCGGGCTGCGAAACCCGGTCGCTGAATTGGCAGCGACCGGGAAACTATAGACCCGACCATGTTCAGATTGCAAGTCGAGCCGACTGCCGAAAATGCTCACTCCGTTGCTCGGAGTGATAAACTTCGATCTGCGTGTAGTGTGGTATGTAGCCCTGGCAGCGTTGGCGCGCTTGCCGGGGTTTTGTCTTTTCTCAGGCATGAAAAACTCCAGACCACCGGGCGTTAAGCTAGGCAGTAGCGTGAATACTCAGTGCAGTTAGGGGTTAGCAGTCGGTTAGTTGAATCGCACCGCCACCACTTTTATTGAAGTGATGTTGCCCGCTTGGGTTGGCTGTACTGGTCATGCCGGACTTGGCGGTATTGAGTTCGACGATGGCCGTCATGCGTCCACTCGTGGTCGCGCAAAAAACCTCCTGACCAGGGCGACGTGCCGCGTTTAGGAGAACCGTCTCCAGGCTGCGCAAGTCGTCCAGGGAAAAACGGATCGACTGCCCATCGACAGATAATGTGATTGTGGTCATGAGTGAGTCTCCGAAAGTAATTGAGCCGAATGCGTCCCCCGCATCGCTTTTTTCTTTCGTGTTTGGCTGCGCTCCTCCAGGCGGTCAGCAATCCACTGATCGATCTCTGCCTCCAGCCAGGCCACGCTGTTGATGCCAATTGGAATAGGTTCCGGGAAAGTGCCCGACCGGATATCGGCATAGATCGCGGCTCTGCTTTTGCCCGTCTTTTGCTCTACGTCACGACGACGCAGCAGCCGGTTTCCCAGGTCCAAACGTTTCACCGGTTGGAATGGCTTTGGCATCGCCTTGCTCATGCTCGTTGCTCCCGTGCCTCAATGCGCCCGTTTATCCAGGCTTGAACCTCGCTCAATACAAACGCCACAGGTGCGTTTCGAGCGCCGCTATCGTTCAGCTTTACCGGTCGGGGAAACGTAGGGTCGCGCTGAATCATTTTGTAGACGGTGGGCCGCGCAAGGCCGGTAAGCATCTGTAGTTCAGGCATGCGTACCAGTGCGACGAGCGCGCTATCTCTCCGATCTAGTTGCTTGCTCATGACCGCACTTCGCTTCTGTTTTGGGAGAGGCTGAGGGGTAGTAATTGTGTGTCCTGTGTAAGTAGGCCTAGCTCTTTGAGTACGCTGCGACGAATTGCGCTTGGGGCATATGGCAGTTGGATCTCTGGATTTGGCCGACTGGGCGGGCTTAGGCGATGCGTTATTTCGTCAATGCCGGTGAAAGTGGCGCCACAAACAGCGTTCTTGCATACAAGTAAGGTTTTGGACATAAGTGCGTGCTCACTGTTGGAGCTGCGCTTAATCAGCGCCGCACCGCAATCAGGGCAACGGCGTTTCGCTTGGACTTGTGGACGTGCTTTAGGGGTGGCGCTCACGGGCAACAGGCCTCCGAATCTGGATGGCCCAAGCATCATTGATCCCGCCCAAGACTTGTATCTCTGTAGGTTGTAAGGGGCGCGCTTACAATCTCTCTCGTTGTTGGTAGGTCGCGGGTTAACAGTTGAGGTGGCCATCAATCCATCCCCTTCCCGCAATGAAGATTGGACTGCAACCAGTCGGCGATATCGCTTGTCCTGTAGCGCACAAGGCGGCCGAGCTTCACATAGGGAAGGTCGTGACGACCATTGCTGCGCCAGGCCGCCAGCGTGCGAATGGAAACGCTCAGGGCATGAGCGGCATGCTCGGGTGTCATGAGGTCAGCGCTATGCGCTGTGGGACTTTGTGGATGCATCTTTGTCTCCGTAGGACTGTCTGCGACTACGGGGTGAAGATTGGCATCGAGGTTTTTACGATTGGGGATTTTCCGAATTCGTAATTCGTAAATCCGTTATTCGACCTCCCGAAGTCCTGCGCTCAATAACTTTTGAAAGCCTTCTCCCGTCGTGCCGTGTCCTGTGTGTCGAAGGTCACTTGCCACTTTTGTTAGGGTTCTCGCGATAGCGGATACGTTGGGTTTTCCGCCGCGCATGAAGTTTTTGCGATTGCTGGCTATGGTTTCTTTCGCGTCTAGGTGGGCGCCTATTTCAGCAATGACGTGTGTGGCGAATCCGAGAGCCCGCAGGACTGGCAAGGTCCCTTTTTCATCTGAGATATCAGCCTGCTTGATTGCATCGGGATAGCTAAACCAGTTAGCCGAGCTTCGACTTCTGATAATGGTCCTGTTTGTTCCGGCTAGCCTGCTGGTTTCTATGTACAGGTTGTGCGAAGGGCGTTGAGGTGGCAGCGGTAATCCCTCCTTGAACTCCTGAAGGTCAGCTAAGTGAATGAGCACTTGAGAGCTCCCAGTAGTGATACAGGCGGGTCGTTCGTTTTCGTCAATGCGATAGCAACCGTTCAACTCGCCGTCACCTGTAGGTGTGAATATCCCAATTGGTCGGGGAAAATGGCGTGCTTGGTTTTCACTGAACAATTCGTAATTTGGTAGCGGAACTGGGCCGTCGACCACGTACGACAGTGAGCATTGGTCTGTATCCAGGTGGAGTGGGGATTCTGGCAGGGGTGTTAATCCAGAGGTTCGCCAGTCGCTCTTTCCAGGTCTCAAGGTCAGAGCAAAGAGGCCAATCTCTGCATTGTCGGTTGGCCAATAATGAGCTGGTAGGCGAAAGGTGTTTAGCGCCCTCTGGATACTGGTCTCTGTGTAGGTCTGTCCCGTTTGATCGGATAACCAGCAAGCAGCGTCATCCAGTGTGAGCCACTCTTTGAGTAGATAGTCAGCCATCGATTATTTAGCTCGTTGCTTTGAGTTTTATTGAGACGACATTGCCCTTTTCGAGCGTGTCCAACTGATCCGCATACCACTGCATCATTTGCCGGCGTTGCTCCAGGTAGATCGCTTTGTTGTAAACCCCTGAGACACCGCCCTCAACGTGCGCTAGCTGAGCCTCTACATGTTCACGCGGGAAGTTGTTTTCGCGCAGCATGGTCGAGGCGACATGTCGGAAACCGTGGGCCGTTTGGCGCCCCTCGTAGCCCAGTCGCCGTAACGCCATATTGAATGCCATATTGCTGCGTGGTTTTTTTCGGTCACTGCGTCCGGGAAAGAGCAGCGGGTAACGACCATTTAGCGTGTGTAGCTCTCGAAGCGCTTTAACTGCCTGCTTTGACAGCGGTACTAGGTGGTCGCGTCGCTTTTTCATGCGAGCAGCCGGGATGCTCCAAAGTGCGTTGTCCAAGTCAAACTCCGACCAGGGCGCCTCGCGTAGCTCACTCGGACGGACGCCAGTCAGCGTTAATAGGTGCAGGCCAAGGCGCAGATCTAATGCATGGGGGTAGGTCCGAATGGCGCGTAGCAGCTCAGGAAGCTCTTTCGCTGTGACGTGGGCGTAGTTCTCGGCTGGTTTGGATTGCAGGAAACGACTAAGGCCTTCCAGCGGGTTGTGAATGGCTCTGCCTGTCACCCTCGCCAGATCGTAGATTTCCTTGCAGGAGCGGCGGACGCGGCTCATTTGCTCAAGGATGCCCTTTCGCTCAAGCGTTTGTAGAAAGTCCATCCATTGCTTTGGGGTTATCTCTGCATATGGTCTTTTGCCGAATACAGGGAAGACGTGGAGCTGGAGAGCGCCGACTGTGCGTCTTGCGGTGCTGGCTTCCCAGCCAGGGCTGCGAATTTCGATCCACTCGCGCGCCAGGATCTCGAATGTGTTTGTTGCTGCTTCGAGTTCGGCCGCTTTTCGGGCCTTGCGTGCAGCGATAGGGTCGCCGCCGTTGGCGATCTCCTTGCGATACTCGGCTGCTTTTTTCCTGGCCAGTGCGCCACTGACTTCGGGATAGCCGCCCAGGCCAAGCCAGCTCCACTTGGCTGCTTGGTTTTTGTACCGAAGCTGCCAGGACTTCTGGCCATCCGGCTTAACGCGCAGATACAGGCCATTACCGTCGAGCTCACGATATTCCCCGGTTTCGGGTTCGATGCTTGCCAGCGCGGTGTCACTGAGTGGTCTGCGTTTGATTTCTGACCGTTTCACGCCCTTGTATCCCCTCGGTTCTAGAGATGCCTGAGGATACACCGTGGGATACACAGAGCTACAGTATGAGGGGAGATAAAGGTAGACAAGCAGAAACAACAAAGCCCGCACAGGGCGGGCTTTGCGGGGCGTTTCGTAGTCATCAGGAGACAACCAGAAACATCATTTTGGTGCACCCGGCGGGATTCGAACCCACGACCCCTGCCTTCGGAGGGCAGTACTCTATCCAGCTGAGCTACGGATGCTTGTGCGGGCGCCATCATACCCATGTCGACCTTGGGCGTCCATGCTGGTTTTTGGCCGTCTGCTGGTGGGATTCTGGAGTAGCGAGGCTCTGTACCGGGCGGTGTGTGCCGGTGATGCGCAATTCGGGTCCGTTACGCTTGTCAGAATAGTCCGGCAAATATGCCCTTTTCGTTCTTTTTTTTGAACAGACTATTGCCCTACCCCCCCTTTGATCCTAGGATTCGTTTGAGATTTCAAACGCTCTGTCTCCCGTGCGCTATGTGCTTGCTTGCGCCCAGTGACTGATTTCCCTGACGGCAGCCTTCAAGGCGCCTTTCAACAACTCTAATTTGCCCCGCGCGCGCGCGGTGCTGTTAAGGAAAGCCGACATGCAGCTTAAAGACACCCAATTGTTCCGCCAACAAGCTTTTATTGATGGCGCTTGGGTCGATGCGGACAACGGTCAAACGATCAAGGTCAACAACCCCGCGACTGGCGAGATCCTGGGCACCGTGCCGAAGATGGGCGCCGCCGAAACCCGGCGGGCCATCGAAGCCGCCGACAAGGCCTTGCCGGCCTGGCGTGCACTGACCGCCAAGGACCGTGCGAACAAGCTGCGGCGCTGGTTCGAGCTGATCATCGAGAACCAGGATGACCTGGCGCGCCTGATGACCCTGGAGCAGGGCAAGCCACTGGCCGAAGCCAAGGGCGAAATCGTCTACGCCGCTTCGTTCATCGAGTGGTTCGCCGAAGAGGCCAAGCGTATCTACGGGGACGTGATCCCTGGCCATCAGCCGGACAAGCGGCTGATCGTGATCAAGCAGCCAATCGGCGTCACCGCTGCCATCACGCCATGGAACTTCCCGGCCGCGATGATCACCCGTAAAGCCGGCCCGGCCCTGGCTGCCGGTTGCACCATGGTCCTCAAGCCGGCGTCGCAAACCCCGTTCTCGGCGTTCGCCCTGGCTGAACTGGCCCAGCGTGCCGGCATCCCCAACGGCGTGTTCAGCGTGGTTTCCGGCAGCGCTGGCGATATCGGCAGCGAGCTGACCAGCAACCCGACCGTGCGTAAATTGTCCTTCACCGGCTCGACCGAAATCGGTCGCCAGTTGATGGCCGAATGCGCCAAGGACATCAAGAAAGTGTCCCTGGAGCTGGGCGGCAACGCGCCATTTATCGTGTTTGACGACGCCGACCTGGATAAGGCCGTCGAAGGCGCGATCATTTCCAAGTACCGCAACAACGGCCAGACCTGCGTCTGCGCCAACCGCCTGTACATCCAGGATTCGGTGTACGACGCGTTCGCTGAAAAGCTCAAAGTGGCCGTCGCCAAATTGAAGATCGGCAATGGCCTGGAAGAAGGCACCACCACCGGTCCCCTGATCGATGAAAAAGCCGTGGCCAAGGTCCAGGAGCACATCGCCGATGCCCTGAGCAAAGGCGCGACGCTGTTGGCAGGCGGCAAGGTCATGCAAGGCAACTTCTTCGAGCCGACCATCCTCACCAACGTGCCGAAAAACGCTGCCGTGGCCAAGGAAGAAACCTTCGGCCCATTGGCGCCGCTGTTCCGCTTCAAAGACGAAGCTGAAGTGATCGCCATGTCCAACGACACCGAGTTCGGCCTGGCGTCCTACTTCTATGCCCGTGACCTGGGCCGTGTGTTCCGTGTGGCCGAGGCCCTGGAGTACGGCATGGTTGGCGTCAACACCGGGCTGATCTCCAACGAAGTGGCGCCGTTCGGCGGTATCAAGGCGTCGGGCCTGGGCCGTGAAGGCTCCAAGTACGGGATCGAGGATTACCTGGAAATCAAATACCTCTGCCTGGGCATCTAACCGGCAAGGTATCGCTGCAAACGCAAAGGGCACGAGAGCGCTGTCCCTTTGCGTGCTTCAAACCGTTATTCGAAGTGGCCGGGAAAGCTGCGGCAGTCGATCATCGCATGCTGGCGTAGTTGCCTCCCCACCACGTAATCCTTGGACCGCGCCACCCGATGAGTGGCGAATGAGGACTTTATGAGCAACAAGACCAACGCTTCCTTGATGAAACGCCGCGAAGCCGCTGTACCGCGCGGCGTTGGGCAGATTCACCCGATCTTCGCCGAATCCGCGAAGAACGCCACCGTGACTGACGTTGAAGGTCGCGAGTTCATCGACTTCGCCGGCGGCATCGCCGTGCTGAACACCGGGCACCTGCACCCGAAAATCATTGCGGCCGTGACCGAGCAGTTGAACAAGCTGACCCACACCTGCTTCCAGGTCTTGGCCTACGAGCCTTACGTGGAGCTGTGCGAAAAAGTCAACGCCAAGGTCCCGGGTGATTTCGCCAAGAAAACCCTGCTGGTCACCACCGGTTCCGAAGCCGTGGAAAACGCCGTGAAAATCGCACGGGCCACGACAGGCCGTGCCGGCGTGATCGCCTTCACCGGCGCGTACCACGGCCGCACCATGATGACCCTGGGCCTGACCGGCAAGGTCGTGCCGTACTCCGCGGGCATGGGCCTGATGCCCGGCGGCATCTTCCGTGCGCTGTACCCGAACGAGTTGCACGGCGTGAGTATTGACGACTCCATCGCCAGCATCGAACGCATCTTCAAAAATGATGCCGAGCCGCGTGATATCGCAGCCATCATCATCGAGCCGGTACAGGGCGAAGGCGGTTTCTACATCGCGCCTAAAGCCTTTATGAAGCGCCTGCGCGAACTGTGCGACAAGCACGGCATCCTGCTGATCGCCGACGAAGTGCAAACCGGTGCCGGCCGTACCGGGACCTTCTTCGCCATGGAACAGATGGGCGTTACCGCCGACCTGACCACCTTCGCCAAATCCATCGCCGGTGGCTTCCCGCTGGCCGGTGTGTGTGGCAAGGCCGAATACATGGACGCCATCGCCCCGGGCGGCCTGGGTGGCACCTATGCCGGTAGCCCGATTGCTTGTGCCGCAGCCCTGGCGGTGATGGAAGTGTTTGAAGAAGAGCACCTGCTGGACCGCTGCAAGGCGGTTGGCGAGCGTCTGGTCACCGGCCTCAAGGCTATCCAGGCCAAGTACCCGGTAATCGGCGAAGTGCGTGCCCTGGGCGCGATGATCGCGGTCGAGCTGTTCGAGGATGGCGACAGCCACAAGCCGAACGCTGCGGCGGTTGCCTCCGTAGTAGCCAAGGCGCGTGACAAGGGCCTGATCCTGCTGTCGTGCGGCACCTACGGCAACGTATTGCGCGTACTGGTCCCGCTGACCTCGCCGGATGAGCAGTTGGACAAAGGCTTGGCGATCATCGAAGAGTGCTTCGCAGAGCTTTGAGCGGCAAGCTATAAGCTGCAAGTGATGTAACGCTTGCAGCTTGTCGCTCAAAGACGCCGCCCGTGAACAAAAAAACCGCGTATGCGGTTTTTTTTTGCTCACGGGCGGCTTCTTTGTCTAATGTGCAGGGATTGCCGATGGAGCGTGCTGCATGACTGCGGTTGATTTACCTGCTGTACCCCGTGTACTGATTGCCGAGACCGACCCCTGGTCGCGGGATTTGCTCAAGCAGGTGTTGTTGAATGTGCGTTGCGACGCGCGGCTGGATGTGTGCGCCGACGGGCAGCACGCCGCCGAGTTGCTGCGAGACAAACCCTACGATTTGATCATTGCCGACTGGGAGCTACCGGGTGTTGATGGCCTGAGCCTGTTGCGCAGTGTGCGCCAGCGCCGGGAGGGGCCGGCGTTGCCGTTTATCCTGTTGAGTACGCGCAATGACAGTGCCAGTGTGCGCGAAGCATTGCCGCTGGCGCCCACCGCTTACCTGACCAAGCCCCTGAACATGGAAGGCCTCACGCAACGCCTGCAGGACCTGCTGCTCAATGAAGGCGAAACGGTGTATTGCCAAATCCCGGCCCTGGCCGCGGGCATGACCTTGCCGGTGTTCCTGGAGCACCGCCGCGAGCTGTCGGACGGCGCGCCGCTGCGGGTTGATGTAAAAGCCGCTGTGCACGGCAGCCTGGCGCCGGAGGGCCTGGACCTCAAGCAACTGGAAGAGCAGGTCAAGGTCGATCCACAGATCACGGCAGTGCTGATCGCCGCCGCCAACAGCGCCGGCCATCACGGTACGCCGGTGCAGACCCTGTCCATGGCGCTGCACAAACTGGCGGCAGGGCAGAGCATGAACCTGATCCTCGGCCTGGCCCTCAAGCACAATGTGATCCTCAGCGATGCCCGCCTGATGGAACACGCCGAGCACCATTGGCAACTGTCCCGGCAAACCGCGCATTACGCCCGCTCGCTGGCACGTATGCTCGACCTTGACCACGAGCGCTGCTACAGCGCCGGGATTCTCCATCGGCTGGGCGACCTGGCCCTCTTGCGCAGCTTGCAGGAGTGGTGCCAGGGCGGTGGCGAGCTGGATGACGAAATGATCGCTGCTGCGCTCGACCGCTTTGGTGCCAGCTATGGCTCGGCGCTGCGCATCCGCTGGCGCTTGCCCCTAGAGTTGCGCCAATTGATTGCGGCGGTGTATTCCCTCGAAGGTGGGGTGTATTCCCGTGAAGCGCTGGTGATGAACATGGCGGCGCAACTGGCGGGGCTGAGCGAGCACGAGGGGGTCGAGGCGCTGGCCAAGGGCAAGACGGCGCGGCTGCTCAGAATCGGGCTTTCAGAGCTGATGCGCCTCCGCAAGCCTGTATAGGGGGTGGGTCAGGCAGCAATGATGCTGAATATGCGGCCGCTATCGTAGCCTCGCTAAAGCTCGACAACTCCCACATTGTTTGTGGCGTGCGCAAAATCCTCTGCCAGGTCGGAACCCCCTGTGGGAGCGGGCTTGCCCGCGATAGCGGTGGGTCAGTCAACATCAATGTTTGCTGGGCCGACGTCTTCGCGAGCAAGCCCGCTCCCACATTTGATCTTCGCTATTTTTTAACGCCATGAAAGGCCAGGTATTCAGCCGACAATTACCCGGTTCTTGCCCTGGCGCTTGGCTTCATACATGGCCGCATCGGCCCGGGCGAACAGGCTGTCCAGGGTGGCATCTTCGGCCGTGAGGTTGGCCAGGCCCTGGCTGACGGTCACGCCATAGGGCCGGCCTTCATGGCTGAAACCCAGTTGCCGCACTTCCTGGCCCAGGCGTTCGGCAACCTGCATGGCCCTTTCCGGCGCGCATCCTGGCAGGACCGCCGCAAATTCTTCGCCGCCAATGCGCCCGAACAGGTCGCCACGGCGTAATACCCCGCGCCCGCTCTCGGCGATACGCAACAACACCTGATCGCCCTCCAGGTGGCCGTAGGTGTCGTTGATGGTCTTGAAGTTATCGATGTCCAGCAACAGGAAGGCCAGGGGCAGGCCCTGGGCACAGGCGCGTTCAAATTCGTGATGGGCGCACTCGAAGAAGTG
This sequence comes from Pseudomonas sp. ICMP 8385, assembly GCF_002699915.1. Classification (NCBI taxonomy): domain Bacteria; kingdom Pseudomonadati; phylum Pseudomonadota; class Gammaproteobacteria; order Pseudomonadales; family Pseudomonadaceae; genus Pseudomonas; species Pseudomonas sp. ICMP 8385. The sequence goes on from NZ_LKBY01000128.1 coordinate 29,425, forward strand.
CCGGCGGTTGCTGCTGCGGGTCAGCACGTCGGTGGTGGCCAGGCGTTGCAGTTCGAGTTCCAGGTGCTTTTTTTCGGTGATGTCTTCAGCGATGCCCACCACAATCAGCGGTTTTCCCGGGGTGGCCTGCTGGTTGGTAAAGCACTTGTCGCTGAGCCAGCGGATCTGCCCGTCAGCAGTGATGATGCGGTATTGGCGATCCTCGACCGCCCCCAACTCCAGCACCTGGGCCAGGCTTTGCTCGGCGTACTGCTGGTCTTCGGGGTGGATGCTGTCGCGCCAGCCACGGTGTTCAGCCAACAGCAGGCTGGCCGAGCGCCCGAAGATACGCTCATAGGCAGGGCTGACGTACAGCACGCGCCGGGTTTCCCACTCAATGGCCCAGAGCACGGCGTTGACACTGACCAGCAGCGAGCTCAACAGCTGTTCGCGCTCGCTCAGGCGCTCCACTTCGCCCTGGGCATGCATCAACGCCAGCAACGTGGCGGCAGCAGTCGGCCGCGACGCGTCCGTCGACTCAGGTGGGGTGGCGGTTGGGGAGTCCGTTTCGTGGACCATCGGCACAATTCTCTCTGGACATGCCGTAGCATTGAACAGCAGTCAAAACAAGGCCCGCCAGGATGGCGAAGTGTTGTTTGAGAGAGGGGAATTGCAGCTAAGTTCCGTTATCAGTCGCGAATGAGACGGAATGTTCGGCGACTGTGAAATGGCGCCAAAAAACTGTGGAGCCGGTAAGGACTGGGCGTCCTCCCGGCTCCTGTGACACCTAGGCGTTTGCCGGGCGCAACGAGTAGGTCTTCAACTGGTGGGCAAAGTCGCGCAGGGACTGGATCCCGCTGGCCTCGGCCTCGTGCACCCATTCCTTGATGGCCGCGAGCATGTCATGCCCGTTGCTGCTGGTCTTGAGCCAGATCTGTTGCAGCGCCAGGCGCTTTTCGTAGATCACTTTCAAGGCCTGGCTGTGCTCCAGCATGCTCTGGATACGCAGGTGGTGGCGCTCATCCAGCAGGCTGGTTTCCCGCGACAGCAGGCGCTTGGCCCGGTGGAACTGGTGGCGTACCGAATGATCGACCTTCTCCAGCTCCTGCTTGACCAGCGGCGCGATCACCAGCTTGCGGTACTGGGCCATGATCTGGAAGCGGTTGTTGAGGATCGCCATGGCGGTGTCCATGTCCAAGTGGCCCTTGCCTTCGACCCGGTGGGCAATCGGCGCGACGCGCTGCACCTTGGCCAGGCGCAGGAAGCTGAACACCTTGATCCAGGCCCAGCCCAGGTCGAATTCCCACTTCTTGACCGACAGCTTGGCGGAGTTGGGGTAGGTGTGATGGTTGTTATGCAGCTCTTCGCCACCGACGATGATGCCCCACGGCACCAGGTTGGTCGCCGCGTCGCGGCATTCAAAGTTGCGATAGCCGACGGCATGGCCCAGGCCGTTGATCACGCCGGCGGCCCAGAACGGGATCCACATCATCTGGATCGCCCAGATGGTGATGCCGATGGTGCCGAACAGCAGCACGTCGATCACCCCCATGAGGGCCACGCCCAGCAGCGGATAGCGGGTGTAGAGCTGGCGCTCGATCCAGTCCTCCGGGCAGTTCTTGCCGTAGATGCGCAGGGTCTCGGGGTTTTCCGCCTCGGTGCGGTACAGCTCGGCACCTTTGCGCAGGACCGTGGACAGGCCCTTGATCACCGGGCTGTGGGGGTCGTCGACGGTTTCGCACTTGGCGTGGTGCTTGCGGTGGATGGCGGTCCACTCGCGGGTGTTCTGCGCCGTGGTCAGCCACAGCCAGAAGCGAAAGAAGTGTTTCAGGCCAGCATTGAGCTCCAGGGAGCGGTGGGCTGAATAGCGGTGCAGATAGACCGTGACACCGATGATGGTCACGTGGGTCATCAACAGAGTGACTGCCACCAGTTGCCAGGCTGACAAGTCAAGAAAACCGTTGTACCACATAGGCTGTATGGCCCTCAGATAAAGAAAAGAACAGCTCACGCATTATCACTAAGCCTACAGATAAAACCAGTCACCCTTTTGAATAGGAGTGACGAGATGTTACTTATCCTATAATCCGCAGTCTTTGTAGGGCGATTCTGTTTTTTAGTAAGGATTACTAGCGATATGCTGCTTTCATACCGAGGTGCCCTGCGTGCAGGGTTGGTGTATTTGCTGATTTCCATCTTGTGGATACAGCTCAGTCAGCAGGTATTTATCAATTTCATCGATGAACCCAGGGAAATGGTGCAGTGGCAGATGCTGCGCGGCTACCTGTGGGTCAGCCTCAGCGCGCTGTTTATTTTCCTGTTGTGTGCCCGTAGCGCCCGCGTCCATCGCATCCAGCAACCCTTGAAGGAAAACCGCGAGCGCCTGCGCCAGGCGGCGGCGGTGTTCGATTGCACCCGCGAAGGGGTGCTGGTCACCGACGCCCGTGGGCGGATTGTCCACGTCAACCGCGCCTTTATCGAAATCACCGGTTACCAGGTGGAAGACGTGATGGGCCGCCAGCCGAGCCTGTTCAAATCCGGTCGCCACTCGCCGGCGTTTTATGAGCAAATGTTTCGCAGCCTCAATCAAGACGGCGAGTGGAGCGGCGAGATCTGGAACCGACGTAAAAGCGGGGAAATTTACCCACAGTGGCAAACCATCCGCGTCATCCATGATGACCAGGGCCAGGTCAGCCATTACGTGGCGGTGTTTTCCGATATCAGTGCGATCAAGCATTCCGAGCACGAACTGGCCCACCTGGCCCACCACGACCCGTTGACTGACCTGCCCAACCGCCTGCTGTTCACCGACCGCGCCGAGCAGGCGCTGGCCTCGGCGCAAACCCACAAGCGTGGCTGTGCATTGCTGCTGCTTGACCTGGACCACTTCAAGATCATCAACGACAGCCTTGGCCACAATGTCGGTGACCAGTTGCTCAAGGCCGTGGGTGAGCGCCTGCAAGGCCTGTTCGGCCCCGGCGTGACCCTGGCGCGCCTGGGCGGTGATGAGTTCGCGGTGCTGGCGGAAAGTTGTCCACAGGTGGTCCAGGCTGCGGCCCTGGCCCAGCGCATCATCGACGGTATGAAGCAGCCGTTCGTGTTCGACGGCCACCAGTTGTTTGTCAGCGTCAGTATTGGTATCAGCCTGTTCCCCAGCGACGCCTTGAGCGCCGAACAACTGCTGCGTAACGCCGACTCGGCGCTGTTCAAGGCCAAGAGTTCCGGGCGCGAAGGCTACGCCTTGTACACCGAGGAACTGACCGCCCATGCCCAGCATCGGATCGAGATCGGCAATGAATTGCGCCGCGCCCTCGATCAGCAGGAACTACGGGTTTACTACCAACCGGTCCACGACCTGCAAACCAGCCGGATGATTGGCGTGGAAGCCCTGGTGCGCTGGCAGCACCCATTGCGCGGCCTGGTGTCGCCGGCGGAATTTATCCCGATTGCCGAGCGCACCGGGCTGATCGCTGAGATCGACGCCTGGGTCATGGACCAGGCCTGTCGCCAGATGTGCCGGTGGCTGGCAGAGGGCAGGGGCCTGTCTTTCCTGGCGGTGAATATCTCCAGCCGCCTGTTTGCCCGCCATGAACTGTACGAGCAGGTGGCCAAGGTGCTGCACGACACCGGCCTGGACCCGGCGAAGCTGGAGCTGGAAGTCACCGAAAGCGCAGTGATGGATGACCCGGAAGTGGCCCTGGAGCAACTGCACCGCCTGCGCGAGCTGGGCCTGAGCCTGGCCATCGATGATTTTGGCACGGGCTATTCGTCACTGCTGCGTCTCAAGCGGTTGCCGGTGCAGAAGTTGAAAATCGACCAGGGCTTTGTCGCCGGCCTGCCGTGGGATGAAGACGATGCGGCGATTGTGCGGGTGGTCATCGCCCTGGCGCAGAGCATGGGCATGCAAGTGCATGCCGAAGGCATCGAGCAACGGGACCAGGCGCGGTTCCTGCTGGATCACCAGTGCGACCTGGGCCAGGGCTACTGGTTTGGCCGGCCGATGCTGGCGGCTGATATCGATTGGGCCAGAGCCCCCGCCATCCGCTAAGCCCCCGGGGCTGAAATACAGTAAATGTGGGAGCGGGCTTGCCCGCGATAGCGGGGTGTCAGCCAATAAATCTGGCACTGATACACCGCCATCGCGGGCAAGCCCGCTTGTGTCTTGATCTGGGAATAAACTCTGAGGTGAGAGGGGTGGATGGCAAGCTGTAAGTCCGCAGTGCTAGAAGCACGAGT
>NZ_LKBY01000129.1:0-32013 GCF_002699915.1 Pseudomonas sp. ICMP 8385
CCGTCGCATCGTGACGCGCTTCGACAAGCTCGCAACAAGTTTTGCGGCGATGGTCTCATTGGCCTGCGCTATGCGGTGCTTGCGACAATACTTTACGTACAGAGCCTAAGTTTTAGGATTATCCGCCATCCGAACGACGGTTGCGATGCCCTAATTTTCCCTATGCATTATCCCTTTAGTGTACGATTTTTTCCGAATTCTTTCACTTCCCCAACACGCGCTACGTTGAAATCTGGAGGATCGACGGCCACCAACGGTGGCAGATTTCAATTTAGGCGCTGATCTGCTTGAGCCTGCGGCTAAATTCAGTGGCCCGACTCGCTGAGACGCCGGCAAGTTTTGCCAGCAAGGCATTAGAAATGAGCCCCGCCAAATGCTGGTACCGGTCCAGTTTTGAAACCCGTTGGTACGGTACTGCACCCAAAAAATTTTGCCGTTGCTCAACTATGGCAAAGGGCACACCTACCGCACGGCTGATTTTCGCAGCTGACATTGTGCCGAACAGTGATTCGTAGCCGAGCCACGGACCTACACAGTTTTTGATTCGCTGTTGTGCTGGTTCTTTCGGCAGTGCTTCCGCAAGCTCACGGCCTAAAGCTTCACGCCAATTTCTAACCGTTGTGCGCGAAACCCTAGCGAGGTTTGCAACTTCGTCGTCATGCACAAGCCCCAAGAGGGTCTTATATGGCCGCAACGGATGGTTTGTAGGAGGGGTTTGGGGAGCAATGGAACCAAAAACCAACATAAGCCCTACCACCTCCGCTCAGAGCCCTCTTCCCAGGCATCCGCCTCGATAAAGCAATTACGCATCTCGGCCTCTTGGCTGATCTCGGTCAGCAGATCATGTACCGTCTTATCCAGTGCCTCATCGTTGCGATAGGGAATGCTCAGCGCGTAGTTGCCCGACTCAAGCAGCTTCATGCCGTAAGGTTCCAGGCAGTAACGCTCGATATTCTCCAGTGCCCGTTTTTTACCACGCACGAACTTGCTGTTGTTCTCGACGGCCAGGCGCAATATGACCGTCGCGATCCGTTCGGCATTGTCCACTGCCGGTGGGACCGTGATGTTGAGATGCTGGGTGATTTTTGCGGGTACGCCGATCGTTATGCCGCGATGCCGGAGGTAGCGATAAAGCGTGCTTTTGGAAATGTGCAGTTTCTTGCCAATGGCGCTCACACTTAACCGACCCTCTCGGTACAGCGTTTCTGCGGCCATAGCGGTCGCTTCCGCCTGAGCGGGCAGCCCCTTCGGGCGGCCACCGACTCGACCACGTGACCGTGCAGCGGACAAGCCTGCCTGTGTACGCTCACGAATCAACTCACGTTCGAACTCTGCCAATGAAGCGAACAGGTTGAACACAAAGCGGCCTTGCGCGTGGGTGGTATCGATGGGGTCATTCAGACTTTGCAGGCCAACGTTACGAGCGGCCAATTCACCGACCAGTTCGACCAGGTGCTTGAGCGAGCGCCTTAGACGATCCAGCTTCCAAATCACCACAGCATCACCGGCCCGTACATGAACCAATAATTTGTCCAGTTCCGGACGTGCGCTTTTTGAGCCGCTGGCAACGTCTTGATAGATCCGCTCGCACCCTGCCTTTGTCAGAGCATCGATCTGGAGGTCGGCGTTCTGATCCCGAGTACTCACCCGCGCATAGCCAATTTCATCAAAAGTACCGTTTACTCAACAGAGAAATTGAAAATAGAACCTTGATTAACGATACCAGTATTTAAAACCATAATATGGGCTAACTCGGAGCTGGGCAGGTCTTCCGTTAAAGTTCTATAAAACGAGGGTTTTATCGAACCGTTGCGGCGCAGTGAGGATCGAGTGTATAAACACATAAACACCTAACATTGGAAAAAGTCATGAATACCACTCGCTGGAACGTCGCCGTCTCCACCGACACCGACCAATCGCTTCGCATGTTTCTGGCCAGCCAAGGCGGTGGCCGTAAGGGCGACCTGTCGCGCTTCATCGAAGAAGCGGTGCGGGCACACATCCTGGAGCTGAGCGCCGAACAGGCCAAGGTTTCCAATGCCCATCTGAGTGAGGCCGAACTGACCGAAGCGGTTGAAGAAGCGCTCGACTGGGCGCGTAAGCGCTGATGCGGGTTGTATTGGATACCAACATTCTGTTCAGTGCGCTGATCTCACCGCATGGGTCTCCTGATGCGATCTATCGGGCCTGGCGTTCAGCTCGCTTCGAGGTGGTGACTTCACGGGCACAGCTCGACGAAATTCGTCGCGCCAGTCGTTACCCCAAGCTTCAGGCCATCCTTCAGCCTGCCAAAGTGGGGGCCATGATCAATAACCTGCAACGCGCCGTGGTATTGGAGCGGTTGACCATTGAGGTTGAAGCCGATGATCCGGATGACTCTTTTCTGCTGGCCATGGCTTTGGCGGGCAATGCGGACTACCTAGTAACCGGTGATCGACGCGCAGGCCTCTTGCAGCGCGGACATATCGAACGCACGCGGATTGTCACCCCCGCCGTGTTCTGCGCCGAGGTACTGTGATCGATGCCGGTTGGTTTTCTGACTCAGGAGCAACGCGACGGCTTTGGTCGCTACATCGATGCGCCCAGCCGTGATGAACTGGAGCGCTACTTCCACCTGAGCGATGAAGACCGTGAAGCCGTCCAGGTACTACGGGGCAACCATAACCGCTTGGGCTATGCCGTTCTGCTGACTACCGTTCGCTTCGTCGGTGTTTTGCCGGACAAACCCACGGCTGTGCCGGTGGAAGTCCTGCTTGTGCTTTGTCGGCAATTGGCAATCGCCGACCCTGACTGTCTTGTACGTTATAGCGATCATCGTCGCTGGATACATGCGGCCGATATTCAAGAGCGCTATGGCTATCGCCACTTTACTGACCCAGGCATCGGCTTTCGTTTGAGCCGATGGCTGTATGCCCTTTGCTGGACTGGTACTGATCGTCCTGGCGTGCTGTTCGAACGAGCTACCTCATGGCTGCTCACACAGAAAGTCCTATTGCCCGGAATTTCCCAGTTAGAGCGCTTCATTGTCCAACTGCGTAGCCGGGTTGAAGAACGCCTCTGGTACACCTTGGGCCGCAGCGTGACCGAGGAGCAAAGACAGCACCTACAAGACTTGCTTCTGGTGGCCGAAGGCAACCGTAGTTCCCGACTGGATCAACTACGCTCCGGCCCGGTGATGGTCAGTGGCCCTGCACTGGTTCGGGCGCTGCGTCGGCTGGATGATGTACGCGGGTTGGGTATCGCCTTACCGGCAGCTGCGCATATCCCTCCCAGCCGCATTGCCGCCCTGGCTCGCTTTGCCAACACCGCGAAGGTCACGGCCATCAATCGACTGCCGGCGTCGCGCCGGTTGGCGACGTTGGTGGCATTCGCGGTTTCCTTGGAAGCCAGTGCGCACGACGATGCTCTGGAAGTTCTGGAAGCGCTACTGCGTGATATCTTCAACAACGCAGAGAAGGCTGACAAGAAGGCTCGGTTGCGTAGTCTAAAAGACCTGGATCGCTCGGCGGCAATGCTCGCCGCTGCGTGCAAGGTCGTGCTGGATAGCTCGATCAGCGATGACAATGTCCGTGCCCGGCTGTTCAACGACCTGCCACGTGTCACGCTGGAGAAAGCCCTGGAAGAGGTCAATGCGTTGATCCGTCCGGCCAACGATGTGTTTTACCTCGCTCTGGAGGAGCGCTACCGCAGCGTGCGCCGTTTCCTTCCTGACTTATTGAAACATATTCGCTTCGGCTTCAGCCCGGCGGGTAAGGGTGTGGCGGCTAGTTTGGACTGGTTGCAACTGAACTTGCCTCGCAGGAAGCCGGAGGATGACGTGCCGCAGGAGATCGTGGCCAAGGCTTGGCAGAACCACATCACTCGCGAAGATGGCTCCCTCGACATGGGCGCCTATGTCTTCTGCACGCTTGATGCACTACGCACGGCCCTACGCCGCCGCGATGTCTTTGTTGCACCCAGTTGGCGCTATGCCGACCCGCGTATCGGTCTGCTCGATGGTGCAGAATGGCTGTCGGCGCGACCGATCATCTGTCGCTCACTGGGCCTGACTGTGGACGCCAAAACCACCTTGGACGCCTTGTCTGCCGAGCTGGATGCGACTTGGTACGCAGTCGCCGCTCGCCTGCCCGACAATCCTGCGATCCAGTTGAGTGAGAATACAGAGGGCAAAACCGAGCTGTCCCTCGGAGCGCTGGAGAAGCTGGAAGAGCCCAACTCGTTGCTGCAACTGCGTGCAGCCGTGGCCGACTTGATGCCGCGTGTCGATTTGCCGGAAATCCTGTTAGAAATCGCCGCTCGTACCGGCTTCACTGAAGCCTTCACCCATGTGTCCGAACGCAATGCGCGGGCCGACAACTTGGTGACGAGTTTGTGCGCAGTGCTCTCGGGAGGAGCCTGTAACACCGGCCTGGAGCCCTTGACTCGCAACGACAACCAAGCGCTGCGCCGTGACCGGCTGTCCTGGGTGAGCCAGAACTATCTCCGTGACGATACCCTGTCGGCAGCCAATGCCATTTTGGTGGCTGCGCAGAGTCAACTGGAGCTGGCTCAGGTCTGGGGCGGCGGCGAGGTGGCCTCCGCCGATGGCATGCGTTTTGTCGTACCTGTGCGTACCGTACATGCCGGCCCTAACCCGAAGTATTTCGGTACCGGCCGGGGCGTCACCTGGTACAACCTGATCTCCGACCAGTTTTCCGGTCTTAACGCCATTACGGTGCCCGGCACCCTGCGCGACAGCCTAGTATTGCTCGCGGTTGTGCTGGAACAACAGACCGAATTGCAGCCCACACAAATCATGACCGATACCGGTGCTTACAGCGATGTGGTGTTCGGGTTATTCCGTCTGCTCGGTTATCACTTCTGCCCGCGCCTGGCTGATGTCGGCGGTACCCGCTTCTGGCGCACCCGCCCGGACGCGGATTACGGCAAGCTCAACGGACTTGCTCGCCAGTCAGTCAAGCTCGACCTGATCGCCGAGCACTGGGATGACCTGTTGCGTTTGGCTGGCTCACTCAAACTTGGCCGAGTGCCGGCGACAGGCATCATGCGCACCCTACAAACGGGAGATCGTCCGACCCGTCTGGCCCAGGCGTTGGCAGAGTTCGGACGGATCGAGAAAACCCTGCATACGTTGACCTACATTGATGATGAGTCCAAGCGCCGCGCCACCCTGACCCAACTGAATCGCGGCGAAGGCCGACACAGCCTGGCTCGCGCCGTGTTCCATGGCAAACGAGGCGAGCTTCGCCAGCGCTACCGAGAAGGCCAGGAGGATCAACTCGGTGCCCTGGGCCTGGTGGTAAATATCATTGTGCTATGGAATACCCTCTACATGACGGCTGCCGTGGAGCGGTTAAAGCAGCACGGCTACCCGGTACAGGACGAAGACCTGGCTCGTTTGTCGCCGCTGATCTTCGAGCACATTAATATGTTGGGACGGTACTCCTTCGCGGTACCAGAAGAGGTCGCCCGAGGTGAGCTACGGCCACTGCGTAATCCAGACGACGATATTTAGGTGCGCAGGTCGAACTCAGTGGGCTATGTTGTCAGATAGCTTAGATGGGATTGACCACAGCATTTCTCAATAAGTAGAAACACTGTGGCTTAGAGAGTTATCTCAGCGCAGCAGCAATACAGGCATGGTGGCTGTTCGAAGCATCGTCGTAGTCGTGCTTCCTACCAAAAACTGCCTGATGCGTGAATGCCCATAGGCACCCATGACCAGCAGATCAATGCCGTGCTCTGTCTGATAATCGTGCAGAGCCGACTCCACCTCACCTTGTCTGATTTCAGCTTGGACTAGGAAGCCAGCCGAGAGAAGCATGCTTTGTGCTTTTCCCAGTGCCTCATGATTGCTCACCGAATCTGCACCGACCGTAACAAGATGAATGGGCAAGTCTTTGCAAAGCGAACTGGCGGCAAACATTTGGATGGTTTTGTAGGCTGTGGAGCTGCCGTCAAATGCGAGCATCACCTTTTCGGGCTTTTTATAGCTGTTGGCTGTGATCAGGATAGGCCGGTGAATTGTTCGCACTACAGCTTCTATCTGGCTGCCAAGGCTGTGCGCGTTGCGTGAGTTGTCTTCACCCACTCTTCCTATCACCAACAGTCGAATATCCTCCTGAAGGTCGCTCAGACTTTCTACCAAGTGTCCGTGGCGCTGCTTCAGCTCAGGAAACGCAGCGCCGGAAATGACCGTTCGCTCCCTGGCCTTTTCCAGCATGTGTTGGCCCTGTTCCAGAGCGAGTCTGGCGCGTTGGGCATCCAATGTAGCCAGCTCCTCCAGCAGATGCTCTCGACTGCCGAGACCAATATTTCCACTTAGGTCAGCTGCTGCTGGGTATTTCTCTTCATCCAATACGTGAAGCAAGGTAAGAGGCGCGTTGAGTCGCTGCGACGCCCATGCTGCGTAGTCGCAGACCGCCAATGAGGATTGTGAGTTATCAATACATGCCATTACGTGGGTCATTGTCGATCTCCTTAGTGGCTCATGAGCTTGTCGATGGCGCCAGGTTTGTCATGCACGCCAAAGCGGTCAACGATTGTGGCGCTGGCCTCATTTAGACCCAGCACTTCAACCTCGGCGCCCTCGCGACGGAACTTGATTACCACTTTATCCAGCGCGGCGACGGCGGTGATATCCCAGAAATGCGCCTGTGTCAGATCGATGGTGACCTTGTTGAGCGCTTCCTTGAAGTCAAAAACTTCGGTGAACTTGTCTGCCGAGCTGAAGAACACCTGGCCTACCACGCGGTAAGTCCGATGCGACTCCGTCTCTTCAAGACTGCTCTTGATATCGAGGTAATGTCCGACCTTGTTCGCAAAGAACAACGAAGCCAGCAGTACGCCGACCAACACGCCGTAAGCCAGATTATGCGTTGCCACGACCACCACAACGGTCGCGACCATGACGAGGTTGGTCGACAGTGGGTGCTCTTTCAGATTGCGCAAGGAATCCCAGCTAAAGGTGCCGATGGATACCATGATCATCACAGCAACCAATGCAGCCATCGGGATCTTGGAGAGCCATTCGCCGAGGAAAACGACCATCAGCAGCAAGAAAATGCCCGCGCACAATGTGGAGAGACGGGTACGTCCACCGGATTTCACGTTGATGATCGACTGGCCGATCATGGCGCAGCCTGCCATACCGCCGAGCATCCCGGCAGCGATGTTGGCAATGCCTTGACCCTTGCATTCACGGTTTTTGTTGCTGGTGGTATCGGTCAAATCGTCGACGATGGTCGCGGTCATCATGGACTCAAGCAGACCTACTACGGCCAAGGCGGCTGAGTACGGGAAGATGATGCGCAGAGTTTCAACGTTCAGCGGGACTTCAGGCCACAGGAAAATCGGCAGCGTGTCCGGCAGTTCGCCCATGTCACCCACAGTGCGGATATCCAGACCGAGGTAAATAGCAATGGCCGTCAGGGCCAGGATGCACACCAGCGGCGAGGGAATCAGCTTGCCGATCTTCGGTACATACGGAAACAGATAGATTATTCCGAGGCCCACTACGGTCATGGCGTAAACGTGCCAGGTCACGTTGGTCAATTCAGGTAACTGCGCCATGAAAATCAGAATCGCCAATGCATTCACAAAGCCTGTGACTACCGAGCGCGAAACAAAGCGCATCAGAGAGCCCAGTTTCAGGTATCCAGCGAGGATTTGAAGCACCCCGCAGAGCAAGGTGGCTGCCAGCAAATACTGAAGCCCGTGATCTTTTACCAGGGTGACCATCAGCAGTGCCATCGCACCGGTAGCTGCCGAGATCATGCCGGGTCGACCGCCGACGAAGGCGATGACAGCACAGATACAGAAGGAGGCGTAGAGACCGACCTTGGGGTCGACGCCGGCAATGATAGAGAAAGCAATGGCCTCCGGGATCAGCGCGAGCGCGACCACGATCCCCGCGAGCACGTCTCCACGGACGTTGGAAAACCACGTTTGTTTGAGCGATTGCAGCATCAGAATATCCAAGGCAATGCACCACACGCACACCAGGCAGATGGCGAGCGCGTCGATACGAATTCAAGTTGTGAGGATTATTTGGCTGTGTGCCTTGGGTGTAAAAACCGGGCATACAGCAGTACGCGACCGCGAGCGAAACTAGCGGAAGCGAGATGTTGCGAGGGGGCGTAGCGCTAAGGCGGCGTAGGCTGCCAGTAGATCGTTTGGAGTACAGTCATGCTGGTGTTCCTGTAGCTCAAGAGGTATGGCTGAACGATAAAGTATACCGTGAAGATATCGTCAAATGCGACCTGCTGCCTCGTTTGGGTCAGTTCTTCCAGCCGTGCTGATCTCCCTAGGGCAAGTCTTTCTAGATTAAACCGCGACGAACTCCGCTGTCAGGCAGTGTACACATGGTGGAGAGATCAATTCAGATCCTCCTGGGGTCGATAGAGAAATCGGAAAAAATCGTACGCTAAGCATTCGGCCTGTCAGGTTGAGGCCATAGAGATTGACGCCTTGGCGTCAGAAAATGCAGAAAGCGGCCCTAGTCTGACGCGGTGCCAGTGAACCGCCTGACGCCGAGTTGAAGCCGTAAACTCAGCAACCTTCGATCAACTCGCCGAACAGTTCCTTAACCTTTGCACGTGCCTCGACCAGCGCAACTTGGCCTTGCTCAGTGATCTCATAGACACGCCGTTCACGTCGCCCGGTGCGTTCGTGGCGTGAGGTCAAATAGCCCTTCTTTTCCAGCCCGTGCAGCATTGGGTATACCGTCCCGGCGCTCAGCTCGTAGCCGTGTCGTTGCAGTTCTTCGATGATTCCCAGTCCGAAGACGGGCTTCTCGGCTGCATGGTGAAGTATGTGCAGGCGGATCAACCCGCCGTACAGGTCTTTATCTGTCATTTTTCGTGCCTCACAGCGCGATACTCAACAGCCAACCCGCTGCACCGCTGCCGACGACAACTAGCCACGGCGGGAGCTTCCAGAACATCAGTGCGACAAGGGCGACCAGGGCCAAGACAAAGTCTTGCGGCTGAAATATGGCGCTAGTCCATACAGGGTGATAGAACGCGGCCAGCAGCAGGCCAACCACCGCCGCATTGACCCCAGCCAGCGCGGCTTGCATGCCTGTATTGCGACGCAGGCGCTCCCAAAATGGCATGGCTCCCACAACCAGCAGAAAAGAGGGTGCGAAGATAGCCAGTAGGCACACAATACCGCCGACCCAGCCAGAGGGAGCGGTGCTCATCGAAGCACCAAGGAACGCGGCGAATGTGAACAATGGGCCGGGCACCGCTTGAGCCGCCCCGTACCCCGCGAGGAAGGATTCATTACTGACCCAGCCGGAGGACACCACTTCGGCTTGCAGCAGCGGCAACACAACGTGGCCACCACCGAACACTAGTGACCCCACACGATAGAAGGCGTCCACTACCACCATCGTTGGACTTGGCAGCAATTTTGCCAAGATCGGTAGGCCAATCAGCAGGGCAAAAAATAACGATAGCCAAAGTGCGCCGGCCCGGTGACTGACCGTGATAGGTAGTGGGTCGTGCTCAACAGTATGTGCTGGCTTGAACAATAGTCGGCCTATGATGCCTGCGGCAGCAATCACACCAACCTGCCCCCACGCGGACGGTACGAGCAGGACAGCACAGGCGGCAATCGCCATTATTGTGACTCTCAGCCCATCCGTACACAGGTTGCGCGCCATGCCCCATACCGCTTGGGCGACTACGGCAACGGCCACCACTTTTAGGCCATGCAACGCGCCCGGCGAAACGGAATCCCCATAGTTGGAAATGCCCAGCGCGAACAGGATTAAAGCTACGGCCGAAGGCAGCGTAAAGCCTGTCCAAGCAGCCAGCGCCCCGCTATATCCAGCCCGTGATAGCCCCAACGCTATGCCGACCTGGCTGCTTGCTGGGCCTGGAAGAAATTGGCACAGCGCCACTAAATCAGCATAGCTGCGTTCAGACAACCAGCGCCGTCGCGTGACGAACTCGTCGCGAAAATATCCCAAGTGTGCGATGGGGCCGCCGAAGGAGGTCAATCCAAGGCGTAGAAAAATAAGAAAAACCGACCATGGGCTGCGGTCATCGGTGGAGGTATTAGTCATGCGTTGGCCTACCTGATTTTCCACAGATTAATCCATAATAATCGAACTTCGATAACGAAATTCGATTTTATAGCTGCCCAAAACGACTGGAGTACCGTGCAATTCGTACTGGGTGTCGCAATGCAAGTAATCGATGTTGTGCTAGCCGCTGGTTTTGTCTGCTAGCACAGTTCATTAGCAAAACACGCTTGGCCTTAGCGTACGATTTTTTCCGTTTTCTCTATTGCCCCCCTCCTGGTCACTCCGAATGCAAATAACTGGTCAAGAATGCAGCCGGCTGGTCAATAACGGCGCCAATGGGGTGGTCAAGTTGCGCAATGGTTTTATCGAGTCGGATGCCTGGGAAGAGGGCTCTGAACGGAGCTAGTCGGGCTTACGTTGGTTTTTGGTTCCATTGCTCCCCAAACCCCAACCATCGCGAGAGACGCCTTCGTGCATCGCACGCATGAATGCCGCCTCGGACCAGCGGCCGATTCCGCTATCCGGGTCGGGTGTGATGTTGGTCGAATAGATGACACCGAAGGGGGTAGGCATTCCATAGCCGCCGGCATAGGGCTGTCCGCCCTTCACCGTGTGGCAGGTCGCGCAGTAGCCTGCGCCGGCCAAGGCTTCACCCTTGACAACCAGCTCGGCGGGGAAGCCCGCAACCGAGCCCGGAGCGATGGGGGCGATGGTCGGCCGCCAGACCAGGGCGAAAAACAACGCCGCACCCAGGACGACCAGAATTACCAAGCCGATGTAGATCCGCTTAATCAAGACCGACCTCCTTAGCCCGGAGAGCTGATCTGGCTGAGTATAGCCGTGCGCGGCTCCTGTCCATTCAGGCTGACGTGTGGCAGCTAAATCTGAGGTTGGCGCAGCGCGGTTAAATCATGAAACGAGCGCCGAATAGAGGCATATGCCGACTAGAAAAGCCGGAAAAGAGCTTGAGCCTGTCTCCGAAAACTCCTCCTGAATGACCATCAACACCATGCTGCCGGCCACAAAGGAGAGCAGAAATGTCACGATCGGTGGTGATATCACCGTCATCAGCCCAATGGCCCAGCCAAGAGGAATCGCTGCTGAGAGGACCCAGCGACCGGTACTGAGAAAAGAGCTCTTGTGCAGCTCCAACAAGCGGTGGTCGACGACGAGAAAGTGCATGGCGATCGAGTGGGTGAAGAGCTGTGTACAGAAGTAGCCAGACTATCCATTTACGTCGACCACTAAGCGGCCACGAAGCTTGCCATCGATGATCTTCTGCGCCGCCCCCACAACTTGGTCCAAGGGAATGGTTGCGGCGAGAGACGAAAGAGTCTCTCGGTTGAGATCGCGGTCCAGGCGTTTCCAGGCCGCGTCACGGAACTCGTGGGGGGCCATGACGCTATCAATTCCCGCAAGGGTGACGCCTCGTAGAATGAAGGGGGCGACACTGGCGGGAAACTCCATTCCTTGAACGAGTCCGCACGCGGTGACTATCCCCCGGTAGCGGGTCTGGGCGCAGGCGTTGGCCAGGGTATGCGAGCCGACCGCATCGATCACGGCTGTCCAGCGCTCCTTCTGGAGTGGCTTGCCGGGAGCAGCCAGTTCCTCGCGCTCGATAATGTCCGTGGCGCCCAACTGCTCGAGGTAGTAGCGCTCCTGAGGTTTCCCAGTGGCTGCAACCACACGGTAGCCTTGGGCCGCCAACAGCGCTATGGCGATCGAGCCGACACCGCCTGTTGCACCGGTAACCAATACTTCACCGTCCTCGGGTTGTACGCCATGCTTCTGCACGGCATCGACCGATAGCGCGGCTGTATATCCTGCCGTACCGATAGCCATGGCTGCCCAAGTGCTTAAACTGTCGGGGAGACGAATCAGCCAGTCGGCTGGTACTCGTGCACGCTGGGCCAGACAGCCCCAGTGGCGCTCGCCGGCGCCCCAGCCATTGAGTACGACGCGCTGACCGGATAGAAAGCGCGGGTCGTCGCTTTCCAGCACCAGGCCGGCGCCATCGATTCCGGGCACCATGGGCCATTGACGTACCACAGGCGAGTGATCTGTCAGGGCTAGCGCATCCTTGTAGTTGAGGGTCGAGTACTCAACGCTGATGAGCACTTCACTACCGGCCGGTAAGTCCTCATCCTCCAGCTCAGTCACACGAGCAGAGAACCCCTGCTGGTCCTTGTTAAGCAATACTGCCTTGAAACTCATGAGCAATCCCCACGGATAATGATTTGATGCCTCACCACGCCGGCTTATGCTGACATGACGAAGTCAGGTAGAACGAACTGACCGAGTTCCTCAATGACCTCACCTGCGGGGCGTTGGCCGTATTTCAAATTGATGATCACATGGTTAACGCCGATCTCCTGCAAGCTGTGCAGCAGCGGGATCAGGTGATGTCGCCCCAGTTGATAGCCCAGGTGGATCGGCCGAGGTGGTGTCTGCGGGTTATCTGTCAGGTCGATGTATAGCGACTGGGTGAAGGGTTTGAACAGTTCACCACATTCGGCACGAACCGCCTTGCGCCAGTCCTCGACAATCAGCTGCTGAGTCTTCGGTGCACGCGGATAGCTGATCCAGCCATGACTGCAGCGGGCGATCCACTCCAGCGTCTGGCGGCTATGGCCGGTGACGAAGAAAGGAATTTCCGCCGTCGTCGGCTTGGGAATCAGATCGGCCCCCTCAAGCGTGCCGCCGGACCAGGTCAAAGGCACGAAACTGCTGCGCTGAACCTCGCGAAATACCTTGAGGTATTCGCGGAACAGGCTGTCGCGTTGCTCCGGGTCGACACCGAATGCCGGAAACTCTACTGGACGGTCACCGGAAGCCACGCCGAGTAACAGGCGGCCACCGCTGAGCTGATCGACACTAGTTGCGGCCTTGGCGGTGTGTAGGGGATTGCGGATTGGCAGGATGACCGACGCGGTGCCCAGCGCAATCGAGCGAGTGTGTGCCGCCATAAAACCCAGGTAGACCCAGGGATCGAAGACCTGGCCCGAATCACCGAAGCTGGGGTCGCGTAACGGCACGTCGCGAAACCAGAGGGCAGAGAAACCCAGCTTCTCGGCGCGTTGGGCCAGGTTCACTTGGTCGAGCATACTCGGCGTATCGCCGGTAAAGGCTTCGAGGGGGAAGAAAAGACCTAGGCTCAGGCGGCCTTGGCGGTAGGTGTGCTGAAAGCCAGGTTGTTGCTGATAGGGAATGGAATTCGGAGTTAACATCTTCTCTCCTACATATTTCAAAATATAGATTTTGAAGGGCTGAAAAAACGCCTGCGAGCAGGCATCAAATCAGCGCTTTCAAGGCCACCTGGAACGCCGCGATGTTCTGCTCATGGCGTTTGTAATAAGTCCAGGGACCGATGCGTTGTGAGGTCACCAGTTGCGCCCGCTGCAAGGCAGCGAGATACAGCGAGACGGTCGACTGCGACAGGCCTACCCGATCCTGGATGATGCTCACGCAGACACCGACCTGCTCAGGATCCACCTCCTGCTCGGGGAAATGATGACGCGGATCCTTCAGCCAACTGAGGATGTTCAGGCGTGTTGGGTTGTCTAGCGCCTTCAGCGCTTCGCTTACGTCGATACTCATAGGTCACGCACGATAACTATTTTTTGCGATATTACGATATGCCCGCTCAACCGACAATGCGCCGGCCCCCGAACCGTATCGCTTGGGGGCCGGCACCTCGAGCGGACTATCCGCCATAGGTCGGATAGTCGGTGTAGCCGACAGCGGTTCCGCCGTACATGCTGGCCGGATCGACCGGGTTCAGCGGCCAGCCATTGGCAATCCGCTTGGGCAGGTCCGGGTTGGCGATGAACGGACGGCCGAAGGCGACCAGATCGCCCCAGCCCGCCTCGAGCACACGCCTGCCTCGCTCGGCGGTGTATTTGCCGGCATAGAGGATGCGCCCGCTGAAGACCTCGCGCACCGCGCTGCGGAAGCTTTCCGGCAGCTCCGGTGCGTTTTCCCAATCCGCCTCGGCCAGCGACAGGTAAGCGATGCCGACTTCTTCGAGCACCTTGACCGCTTCGACATAGGTCTCGTGTGGGTTTTCTTCGACCAGGCCGAGATATACGCGGGCCTCGTCGGTGCTGGCGAACAACGGGGCGAAACGCACGCCGAGCCGGTCTTTACCGACCACCGCGGCCACCGCCTGGGTCACCTCACGGAGGAAGCGCAGACGATTTTGCAACGAGCCGCCGTACTCGTCGTCGCGCTGATTGCTGTGCGCGGAAATGAACTGGTTGATAAGATAACCGTTGGCGGAGTGGATTTCCACGCCGTCGAAACCGGCGTCGAGGGCGTTGCGAGCGGCCTGTGCATAGAGCTGTACCAGCTCCTTGACCTCGGCGGCGGTCAGTGCACGTGGCATCGAAGGCGGCGCCAGGGCGCCGGTGCCGGGACCTGTCTCGATGAATACGCTGACGCCCTCGGCCGGGATCGCCGATGGCGCCACCGGGGCTTCGCCATTGGGTTGCAACGAGGTGTGCGAGACCCGGCCGACATGCCAGAGCTGGGCGAAGATGGTGCCGCCCTCGGCGTGTACCGCATCGGTCACTTTGCGCCAGCCGAGGATCTGTTCGGCACTGTGGATGCCCGGGGTCCAGGCGTAGCCCTGGCCGCGCGGCTCGATCTGGGTGCCCTCGGTGACCATGAAGCCGGCACCGGTACGCTGGCGGTAGTAGGTCGCCATCAGGTCATTGGGAATGTTGCCTGGCTGCGAGCTACGCGAACGGGTCAGCGGCGGCAGGACGATGCGGTTTTTCAGGCTGTAGGGGCCCAACGTGGTGCTTTCGAAAAGAATGGAATCTTTCATGTGTAACTACCTATATATTTGCGTTTGTAGATAAGTAGATGCTAGTGCCTGGACAGGCACCTCTCGAGCGCTCCGTTTAGAACAGGCCGGTGGACGTCCAAGCTCAGTCGCGTCCCTGCCGCCGCAAAGCGGTAGGGACGCGACTGGAGCGCCTTGTTGGGTTTGCTTAGCCGGGTAGCTTGGCCGCCAGGACGTCAACCTTCTCGATTGACGGCGGTTTGGCAAACAGCTCGGCAGCCTTTGCCATAAGCGCCGCTGCGACCTTGCCCGAAAGATGAGCCTGCCGACCTGCTTCATCCGGGAAGGCATCAAAGATGCCAAAGGTGGACGGCCCCAAGCGGATTCCGAACCACGCCGTAGTGGCTGGCTCTTCCTCCACTATTGGAAGGCCATCCAAGAGAAAGTTCTCTACCTCTTTCTCTTTCCCAGGTTTTGCTTCCAGACGAACGAACAATGCTACTTTGACCATGACGTGCCTCCTGTTGTTACGACGACATTACCATGCGTGACGCATTCCAGTAATGCCCAACGCGATATTCGCCGATTTGCCGCCCAGCTCCAGCGTGGCGGGGATGAAGGGGCAGCGTCGAGTCATTTCCGCAGTCGCGGGAAAGGCGACTCTGCCCTCTCCTGGTCTTTCACGAACTGCCTCTACCGAGATACCGTGACGACGATCTTGCCAAACTGCTGGTTCGATTCCATGTAACGGTGCGCTTCGACGATCTGCTCGAAGGGGAAGGTCTTGGCAATGATCGGCTTCAGCTGTCCGGCCTCGAGGCCGCGCGTGATAAAAGCTTGCGCAGGCGCCAAGCGTTGCGGATCACCGGTCAGTTCGAACAGCGTGTAGCCGCGCACGCTCAGGGCCTTGTTCATCGCTGCCAAGGCCGGGAACGGCGTCTCCTGACCGCTGAGATTGCCATAGATGAAAAGCAGGCCCTGCTGACTCATCGCTTGCGCCAGTGTTTCGACTTGCGGCCCCGCGACCGGGTCGAAGGCGATGCGCGCGCCGCGGCCGTCGGTGATCCGCATTACCTCCGCGACCAGGTCCTGCTCCTCGGTGGCGATCACATGCGCCGCCCCCGCCTCGCGTAGCGCCGCCTCCTTCGCGCGCGTCCGGGTCGTCGCGATCGGAATGGCGCCGACGCTGTTGGCGATCTGGATCGCGGCCAAGCCGACGCTGCTCGAAGCCGCCGTGATGATCACCGCATCACCGCGCTTGAGTTGGGCAATCTCGATCAGTGCGCCATAGGCGGTCAGATACTGCATCCAGATCGCCGCCCCCTTCACCGCGCCGACGCCCGCCGGCCGCTTCAGAACCCCCGTGGCCGGCACGATCGCCTGCTCGGCATAGACGCCAAACTTGTTCATGGAAAAAGCCGGAATCACGCTGACCGCTTCGCCAACCTCGAAGCCGTGAACGCCGCTGCCCAGCGCCTCGACGATGCCGGAAGCTTCGTAGCCGAGCCGGGCCGGCAGATGCGTCGACTCCAGGTACACACCCGAGCGGAACATGGCTTCCGCGCGATTCAGGCCGATCGCCTCGACGCGGATGCGCAGCTCGCCGGAGCCCGGAGCGCCAACTTCGAGCTCTTCGATCTGCAAGACTTCGGGGCCGCCGATCTGATGAAAACGGACAACACGGGTCATTTTGGGTCTCCTTCTATTGAGGGATGGGAGCAGCGAGCCAGCCCTTGGCTGGCGCAGGTTAGCCGCCCCGCGCGTTACAACGTCGCTTCGGTCTGTGTGTCCGGTGCGTGGCTATTTCACGGACATGCAAATGCTATTCGCCATATATAGATTTGTAAATATGTAATTTTAATAATTTTATGCCCGTCCCTGCTCCCCCTATCTACGCTGCCTATGAACTCTCCCTGTCGAAAAAAATGCTGCCATCCGCTAAGTGCGCCACGGCGTGGTTCGCTCTTCGCCGGTCATCTGGGTCGCCTATGTAATCATGCCGTTATTTGCGCTCGCCAATGCCGGCGTAAGCCTTGATGGCGTCAATCTGGCCAATGAAGGCTCTTTGACGGTCATGCTCGGTGTGTCGTTGGCACTGCTCCTGGGCGCAAGAGCGCCAGCTATTCAGCCCAGCAGGTTTGCCTCACTCGGACGGCCGGGTACCTGGCAAACCTTCGGCTACTTTCATGCACGAAGGCAAACGCATGACAAACACCCACACTGACCACCACAGCCCGTGGTCTGTCTTTCTCATCTTTCTGCGCCTTGGACTGAGCTCCTTCGGCGGCCCCATCGTGCACTTAGGCTATTTCCGTGACGAGTTCGTCACACGACGGCGCTGGTTGTCCGAACGCAGTTATGCAGACTTGTTGGCACTGTGCCAATTCCTGCCAGGGCCTGCAAGCAGTCAGATTGGTATGGCCTTGGGTCTGTCCCGCTCGGGCTACGCTGGAGCCATGGCGGCTTGGGCAGGATTCACACTGCCCTCAGCCATTGCCCTGGTCCTGTTCGCGCTGGGTATATCTAACTAAGGCGATGCCGTCTCGTCGGGAGCGCTCCACGGTCTGAAAGTGGTGGCAGTACCTGTGGTTGCCCAAGCTGTATGGGGCACGCAACCTGTGCCCGGACGTATTGCGTGTCACCAGCATGGCGATTGCTGCCTGTGTCGTCCTACTTATGCCATCTGCGTGGGGGCAGGTCAGCATGATTGCTGCTGCTGCCATCGCTGGCCTGCTGCTGTTCAAGCCTACTCAGGACTGCGCACACGATCCGCTGCCGATCGCGGTAAGCCAGCGTGCCGGAGTGATCTGGCTAGCACTGTTCTGTACGTTGCTGATGGGGTTGCCTGTCTTGGCCCAACTGCTGCCGAGTCATGCCGTAGCAATGGTGGATGCCTTCTTCCGTAGCGGGTTACTGGTCTTCGGTGGCGGCCATGTCGTGCTGCCGCTGTTGCAAGCTGAGGTGGTGCCCTCCGGCTAGGTCAACAATGACGCGTTTCTTGCCGGATACGGTGCTGCGCAAGCGGTGCCCGGTCCTTTGCCCCAGCTGT
Source organism: Pseudomonas sp. ICMP 8385 (assembly GCF_002699915.1). NCBI lineage: Bacteria > Pseudomonadati > Pseudomonadota > Gammaproteobacteria > Pseudomonadales > Pseudomonadaceae > Pseudomonas > Pseudomonas sp. ICMP 8385. Next base: position 17,869 of record NZ_LKBY01000129.1, read on the forward strand.
GTGAATCGCCCCTGATTTTCTAGACACTCTCCAAGCTCATTGCATAACGCCCATTCAAGATGCCAACGGCGGGTTCGGTGGCAACGTTCTGAGTTCCACAAGTTGGCTGTTTAACACCGCGTTGTCTTGGAGCAGACGTTGTTGCTCTCTGGCAAGTTCGGTCAACTGGGATTCTGCTTGGGTGAAACGGTCCGTCAGAAGACGCCGCTCCCGCTCGGCCACAGCCAACTTCGTCCGCGTATCAGCCAAGCACTGTTCGTCCTGGACATGCCGCTGCTCCAGTGCCTGATGGATCTGTTTCAGCTCGGCGAGTTGCCGCGCCAACTGCTCCTGTGCGCTGCGGCTGAGGATCAGCGACTCCTGGGACGTGTGCAGGGTGCTCTGCAGTCGATCGTGGTCCTGCGCCCAGCGTTGTTCCTGTGCGTGCAGTTCGCCCAGGTGGGTTTGTTGTGCGAGCAGGCGCTGGCGGAGCTCTGTCAGCTCCTGTTCCAGGTGCTGCTGGCGTTGTTCCGCGGCCTGGCGCTCGTCGGCGCGCTGTTGCGCGACCGATGCCTGGTAATGCTCGAACTGCCCCTGCGCTTGCTGCAGGTGTTGGCTCAGTGTGGCTATTTCCGCGACGCGGTCGACCAGGCGCTGTTCGAGCCCGAGCTTTTCGCTGCCCAGACTGACCAAGGTGATTTCCTGCCGCTGCACGGTTTCTTCCAGCCCTTGGCTGCGTGCTTGGGCGGTGGCCAGCGCCTGACTTTGTTGCGCCTGTGCGTTGAGTAAAGCGTCCCGCTCGCTGAAAACCTGCTGCAACTGCTCCTGCAGCACGGCGGTGGCTTCGCGATGGGTCTGCTCCGACTGCTCGACTTGGAGGGTCGCCTGCGCCTGCACTGTTTCGTAGACCCCTTTCAACGCCAGGACCAGCTCGGCAGGCAGTCCAAGCTCCGCGTGCGCCACCGTGTCTTGGTGGGCTGCTTTCCAACGTTTTAACAGCGGCGCGATGGTGCTCTTGCTGCCGGTTCCGCCCAAGGCTTCGCGGACGCTGTCGATCGTTGGATTTTTGCCTTGAGCAACGAGTTGGGCGGCGGCGGCGGCGACGTGGACATACATGATCCCTGGGCGGGCCATAAGCACCTCGGATTTTTTCGTACCGTAGTATGGAAAACGTAATACTGCAGTTTAAGTACAGAATAGAACAGCCCGGCGAAACCCTCGGCGAACCGACGATAAGCGCGGTTATCGCGAGTTAGGCGTTCACGCTCGGCATTCGCTTCTATAATCCGCAGTACGCACGGCCTAAACAGGCGTTTCTTGATGACTACAAGAAATAACGATGAAATAGCCACCCCGTTACTGCTCGACGAGCGAGCAGCCCTTGCGCGTACCAACGGTACGCTCGCTACCCCGGAGCAGTTGGCCCAGCGCTACCAGCGCTTTCTCGCGGCCGCCACCTCCGACAACACCCGCCGAACCTACCGCTCGGCCATTCGCCACTTTCAGGCCTGGGGCGGCGTGCTGCCGTGCGATGAAGCCACGGTGATTCATTACCTGCTGACCTTCGCAGAAGCGTTGAACCCGCGCACTTTGTCCCTGCGCCTGACCGCGCTGGGGCAATGGCACCGCTTTCAGGGCTTTCCTGACCCGACCGCCAGCGCCACCGTACGCAAGACCTTGCGCGGTATCGAGCGAGTGCACGGGCGCCCGCGGCAGAAAGCCAAAGCCTTACTGCTGGAAGATCTCGACCTGATCGTGACGCACCTGGCCACGCTCGACGGGCTCGCGGCGCTGCGTGACAGCGCATTGATACAGGTGGGGTACTTCGGCGCGTTCCGACGCAGCGAACTGGTCATGCTGGAAGTGCACTACCTGCAGTGGGAGCGGGAAGGTCTACGGATCACGCTGCCGCGCTCCAAGACCGACCAGGAGGGTCAGGGCTTGGACAAGGCGATCCCCTACGGCGACAACATCTGCTGCCCAGCCAAGGCTTTGCGGTGCTGGTTGGATACCGCTCAGATTGAGCAAGGCCCGCTGTTCCGCCGCATCAGCCGCTGGGGTGTAGTCGGGGCTGCTCCGCTGAACGTGGGTAGCGTCAATGCCATCCTGGCGGCTCGCGCCCAGGAAGCGCGTCTGTCGCATGCCCCAGAGATGAGCAGCCACAGCCTGCGCCGTGGCCTGGCAACCAGCGCCCATCGCGCCGGTGCTGACTTTCTCGAGATCAAGCGCCAGGGTGGCTGGCGGCATGACGGCACCGTGCAAGGCTATATCGAGGAGGCCGGCGCCTTCGAAGAAAACGCGGCAGGCTCGCTCTTACGGCGTCAGCAAGATCCATGAGTCGACCGGAAGAAACTGCCTATCCGCGTCTTAAAACCGAGTTCAGCCCACAGGAACTCGGCGCGATTTATACACCCGGCCCTCAGGAGAAAGTCTTGATCTTTGGCTGGTATCGGCAAGCCCCTACGCGCGTCTGCCTCCTGATCCAGCTGAAACTCCTGCAACGGCTCGGCTATTTCCTTCCACTCGCAGCCACGCCACCGGCAATCCTTGAACATATCTGCCGCCTTGCAGGATTGCGAGTTCCCGCCAAGGTCGCCCTGCAGCGTTACGACCAATCCGGCAGCAAACCACGCCACCAGCAGCGGCTTCGCGTGCATCTGGGCATTCAGGTGCTGGATGCCGAGGGCGATCAGTGGCTGGACGAGGTCGCTCATCAAGCCGCCACCTCGAAGCAGGAACTACCCGACATCATCAACATCCTCATTGAAGAGCTGGTTCGCCGCCGTTATGAACTCCCGGGTTTTACACGGCTCAGCCGTCTGGCCCAGCAGGCCCGTGCCAGCGTCAACGAGTCGATTTATCAGAGTGTCGCCAATGTATTGCCAGCCTCTGCCACGGCGCGGCTGGATCAGCTATTGGAGCCCCAGGGGCGCAGTGCATGGGATGGCCTCAAGCGCGAACCGAAGCGTCCCGGCGCTCGTGAGGTTGCAAGCTTTCTCAAGCATATCAACGGACTGATCGAGCTGGCCGATGGACTTCCCTTGCTGACGAATATCGCGATCAGCAAGCGCACCCAGATGGTACTGGAAGCGCGAGCGCTCGATATCGCCGAAATGCGGGCGATGAAGGCCAACAAGCGCTACACCTTGGCCGTGCTCATGGTGCAGTCGCAACTGCAGAAGGCCATGGATGACGTGGCCGAAATCTTCATCAAGACCCTGCGCAGCCTGCACCGGATTGCCGAAGAACGCTTGCAGCAGTACCACCTGACCCATGTCCAGCAGGTGGATCGGCTGATCGGTCAATTCCGGGAGGTGCTCACCGTCCTACAAGCGCCTTTGCCGTCAGATGAGCGACTCGCACAGGTCGACGAAACCCTTGAGGGCGATCCTGCCTCCTGGATCGTCCAGTGCGATGAGCACATGGCCTTCGCCGGCAACAACTATTATCCGTTCATGTTGCAGCCATACCGCAGCAAGCGCTCGTTACTGTTTCAGTGCCTGGACGTGCTCGCACTCAAGTCCAGCTCGCAGGACGACGCGCTGTTGCAGGCGGTTGACTGGCTGCAGCGGCATCGCAACAGCCACCGCGAATACCTCACGCTCGGCGCGGACGAGTTTGCCGAAATGGCGCTGGAGGGGCTGCCCGAAAAGTGGCGAAAACTGATCTTCGCCAAGGGCGACACCGCCAGCAGTGAGACCTTGATTCACCGTAAGTATTTTGAGCTCTGCATCTTCTCTCAGGTTATGCAGGAGTTGAAATCCGGCGACCTCTACGTTGAGCACAGTGATCAATACGACGATTACCGCGAACACCTGGTGAGCTGGGATGAGTATCAGGAGGAAGTGCTGCGCTACGGCGAACTGGTGGGCATGGACGTCAATCCGGCCGCGTTCACCCAAGGCCTGCGCAACCAGTTGAGCGCGCTCGCGCAAACGGTCGACGACCACTTTCCGGATAACGAGCATGTGGATTTGACTGAATCCGGGCTGCTGATTCGGCGAACCGAACGAAGGGAGCCGCCGCCCCAGCTGCCCATCATCGATCAAGCCATCACGGCAACCGCCGAACCCAAAAGCATCTTGGACGTACTGACTGAAACAGAGCGTTGGCTTGACCTGCACCGCCTGTTTGGCCCGCTTTCTGGCTTCGAGGCCAAGCTCGATGAGCCACGTAAGCGTTTCATCACCACACTGTTCTGCTATGGCTGCAACCTAGGCGCATCCCAAACCGCGCGTTCGGTTAAAGGTTTCAGTCGCAAACAAGTGGCCTGGCTTAATCTCAAACACGTCACCGAAGAGCGGCTTGACAAGGCCATCGTGGCGGCTATCAACGCCTACAACCGCTTTGCCTTGCCGCGATATTGGGGGAGCGGAAAGGCCGCCTCCGCGGACGGCACCAAGTGGAATGTCTACGAACAGAATCTGCTTTCCGAGTACCACATCCGCTACGGTGGTTACGGCGGTATCGGCTACTACCATGTTTCCGACATGTATATCGCCCTGTTCAGCCGCTTCATTCCCTGCGGGGTCTACGAGGCGGTTTACATCCTGGATGGCCTGGTCAAAAACGACTCGGATATTCAGCCGGACACCGTGCATGGTGATACCCAGGCCCAGAATGCCCCTGTGTTTGGTCTAGCGCATCTGCTCGGTATCCAGCTGATGCCGAGAATTCGCAATATCAAGGAGCTCGTTTTCTTCAAACCGGAGAAGGGAAGCCACTATCGCCATATCAACAGCCTGTTCAGAGCCTCCATCGACTGGGCGCTGATTGAGCGCCACGTTCCAGACATGCTTCGAGTAGCCATCTCGATCAAAGCCGGCAAGATCACACCTTCAATGATCCTGCGCCGACTGGGGACCTACAGCCGGAAAAACAAGCTGTACTTCGCCTTCCGCGAGCTCGGCCGCGTGGTGCGTACGATGTTCCTGCTGAATTACATCAACGATATCGAACTCCGCCGGAACATCCACGCAGCCACCAACAAGAGCGAAGAGTTCAACAACTTCACTAAGTGGCTGTTCTTCGGCGGAGAGGGCATCATTGCCGAGAACGTGCGGCATGAGCAGCGCAAAGTCATCAAGTACAACCACCTAGTGGCGAATCTGGTGATCCTGCACAACGCGCAGGAAATGTCAAGGGTGCTCAAGGATCTGCAGCGGCAGGGACACCCAGTGGATGAGGCGGTGCTCAAGGCGCTGTCGCCGCATCGGACGAGTCATATCAATCGTTTCGGCGACTACACCCTGGACCTCGATCGGAAGATCAAACCGATTGACTACAAGATTCAGTTTTAGCTTTTAAATCATAAGCTTAATTGCATTTTGGCGAATTTGGTGCGAATCCCGGCCAACCCTCTTGTCGATAAGAACGTTCAAGGCAGTCGACGGCGCATCTGGATTGACGCTCAAACTGCATGTTCCACACCCTCGAGGAACTGAATGCCTGGCTGGGCCAACGCTGTCGTGCGTGCGCTCTGGAGCGAGCTGCTACACCCCTAGTGCAACGGGCTGACGGTGGCGGACGTTTTGGAGCTGGAGCGGGTCGAAATGGATGCCGACCGCCTTTGATGGCTACGTCGAGCACACCGTAAGGGTCTCCAGCACCTGCCTGATCTGCGTGGCACGAAATCGCGATTCGGTGCCGTGTGAGCGAGTCGGCCAGTGGGTCAGCAGCCGTCTATATCCCTCCCGGATCAGGGTCATCGCCGATGACACGATGATTGCCAGCCACGAGTGCCTATTTGATCGAGATCAGGTCAGTTTTGACTGGCAGCATTACATCCCACTCATCGAACGCAAACCCAGTGCACTGTGCAATGGCACGCCGTTTGCTGATCTGCCCACTCCGTTGCGGCTTCTCAAGCGGGGCCTGAGACATCACAGCAACGGTGATCAAATTATGACGTAGGTATTGGCTGCTGTGCCCATCGCTGGTCTCGACCCGGTGCTGGTAGCGGTAGAACTGGTGCTTGAGTCGGGACCTTCGGTCCCCCTGTGTGAAGCGCTGAGCGCGGCACGCGCGAAATCGATTGGCGCTTGCGAGGATTGTCTGGCGCCCTGAGTGCCGATCACATCCTAAATGTTCTCGCCCGACTCACCGCCACTGCACCGCCGCTCTCCGTAGAAACCAGCCTACAACTTAAGGTGGCACCCGTTGCCAACACGGCCCGATATTACCAACTCCGTACAACAGATGAGGAGAGCCGCCTGCCGGACTTGGAAATCAGGAATGACATCCTTTGACAGCCTCATCAACGCTGGGACAGGTTTATTCTTGCCTGCTGGATGTCGACAGTTCGCATGCTGAAGATTCCAGACTGAATGGGATTAGACCAGTCAATGGTAAGCTTTTCACAGGCTCGCCCCCCCCTATCAACAGTGACTTCCGGATGAATGGTATTCTCTCGGCCGGCTATGTCACTGTTACGACGATACGCCAGGACGGTTCGCGGCAAGTGTTTAACTATGCAGACAGCCGGCTTTCTGGAAACCACCAGCGAAATTCCGGAGCCGCATGGGTTCAAAAGTAGCCGTTGCTCTGCCATCTAGTGAACGGACCGTCGAATTCACGGAGCATGCTCACAACAACCTTGAAGTGGATAGCCGTGACCACAACATGCGAGCTGCTTATATTCACATTATTGGGAACACGGCCGTGTCGGTGAGGACCATCATCGGCTGGCTGTTAGCATAGGCGCTTGGCTGGCTGTGGATGGCCCAGCGGTTCGAACATCTGCGCCACGTCGCCATAATCCGGATCGTAGAAAAGAATGTCACGCATCCAGAGCGCACCAAAGTCCAGCGCTTCGACGCGTTGCGCCATCTCGAAATGACCGCGCATGGTCGGGGCCGCTCGGCCGGGATGGGTTTCCAGCGGCAAAATCGGACCGATAGTGAGTGCTTCTGGTTGAAACAGGCGTTGAAAAACGGGATGACGCTCCTGGGAAGGATGAGGAGTCGGCTACATCTGTGGTAAAAAGGGCGTCGACAAAGCGATCGGTAAACCACAACTCCACGTGCAGCTCAGGCCACTGCTTCAGATAGGCATCAAGGATCGGCAGGACATGGCGCTGACCAAAGGACAGCGGGACCGTGAGTTTAAAGGTACCGGTCGGCCGCCCACGGCCCGGACCATGGTCACCTCGACCTCATCAAGATCCTCGATAATCTGCCGCCAGCGCTCATACGCAATCTGCCCCTCGTTTGTCAGGCTCAGTTTGCGCGTCGTGCGATTGAGCAACCGTGCGCCCATCCGGTCCTCCAAGCGAACAATGCGGGTCCATGCCCAGTGTAATCGCCGCGGCGGTAAAGCTTCCCGCCTTCACGGTAAAAACAAACGGGTTGATATCACCGATATTGGTTGGCTTGCGTGGAAGTTTGGCTCCAGGCCAGACATTCGAAGTATTCAATAGTGCTAAAGCTTAGTCGCTCGCGCCCGTGCTTTTGCGCAAGGGCACAAACGGCACAGGTTAACTATCAGAAGTCTTGCGCCGTCGGACGCAGAACAATCTCGTTGATATCGACATCGGCAGGTTGCTCGATCGCGTAAGCGATGGCCCGTGCAACCGAATCAGCCGGGATGGCCTTCTTGTAAAACTCGCCAACGACCTCGGCGCTCGGCTGGTGCCCGCTGCCGAACTTGAGCTCGGAATCCACCGCGCCCGGCTCGATGGTCGTCGTGCGAATATTCCCGCCGACTTCATGACGCAGGCCATCGGAAATAGCGCGCACCGCAAATTTGGTACCGCTGTACACCGATCCACCGGGGCTGAACACCTTGATGCCGGCAACCGAAGAGATGTTGATGAAGTGACCGCTGGCCTGTTGTTCGAAAAGCGGCAACGCGGCCGCGATGCCATACAACACGCCCTTGATGTTGATGTCGATCATGCGATCCCACTCTTCGACGCGCAGCTGCGAAATCGGAGAGATCGCCATCAGCCCTGCATTGTTGATCATCACATCGATGCGACCGAATGCCTCGACAGCCTTGGCGACCAGCGCAGACAAGTCCTCTTTGTTTGTGACATCGATCGGATGGGCAATCGCCTTGCCGCCTGCTGCGGCGATCTCCCGGACAATCGCGTCCAGACGATCCTGGCGACGGGCGCCAAGCACTACATGGGCGCCGAGCGCTGCCAGATGACGCGCCGTTGCTTCGCCCAGACCGCTACTCGCACCGGTGATAACGACCACTTTACCCTGGATGTTTTTACTCATGTTCAGCGCTCCTGTTGAGACCTGTTTGGGTTGATGAGTGCAGTCTGCGCTGGTTTTATTCGTCAGAAAATGGAAGAGTTCGGATTTGAGAATTCCATTTTCTGGAACGGGAGTTGACGCCAATGCTCAATCGCATGGAGCTGATTCGGATCTTTTCGGTGGCGGCGCAATCGACCACGTTTCGCGATGCAGCCACCCGCCTCGGCACCTCTCCGCAGACCGTGACACGCGCCATCAAAGAACTGGAGCGCACGCTTGGGGAGCTGTTGTTCCACCGCAGCACGCGGCAGGTTCACGTCACCGCTTTTGGTGCCAAACTCGCCTTGCAAGCCCGGGAAACCCTGGAACGGGTGGATCAGTTGTTTATCGCCAACAGTAAACAGGAGGCAAAAGGCGTCGTCGGCATCACGGCCCCCCACGCCATTGGCAAGCTGTATCTGATTGAGTTTCTGAAACCGCTGATGCGGGAGAATCCCGGCCTGAGCATCGACCTGAGCCTGGATGACCAGCTCACCGACGCGGTGGCCAACAAGATTGACATCGGTATTCGTGTTGGAGCTGTGCGGGATCGGCGCTATATCGCCAGAACGGTGGCCCATGTCGACCTGAAAATCGTCGCGGCGCCGTCACTCCTCGACACCGTGCAATGCCCTGGCAGCATCGAGGATCTGAAACGCTTGCCCCTGTCGATGCTGATCGATCGCAAAAACGGCCGCCCCTGGCCGTGGGTGCTTGCCGAGGGGCAAACGTTCCTGCCTGCCTCCCCGGCATTTACCTGCGACGATCCAGAAACCGAGCGAGAGATTGTTCTGGCGGGAATCGCCTTTGGGCAAATGCCCGGTTATCTGGCAGAACCCTATCTGTCTGAAGGGCGACTGGTCGAGCTCATGCAACACGATGCCCCGCCGCCTTCCGAATTGATCATGTATCGCCCGCAATCAGGGCCCGTGGCACCGAGAGTGAGGCTGGTGTACGACCACCTGGTCAACTGCTTCTCAGATCCGCGTGTTTTTGCGCAGAGCGCGCGCTGAAAGAGTTGGGTGGAAAAACACCCGTGAGCCTCATCTTCCTTTTTCGTCGTACTGGGACAGGATCGTTTCCAGCAGGCCCGGAAAACGGTGACTCAAGTCTTCCCTACGCAACGAGTTCATGTGGGTCGTGCCGATGGTCTGGGTTTGAACCAGTCCGGCATCTCGCAGCACCCGGAAATGGTGGGACATGGTGGACTTCGCACGGCCACCGTCCAGCTCGCCACAGCTGGCCTCTCCCAGCTCGGCGAGGCGCCGGACAATCTCCAGGCGTACAGGGTCGCTCAAGGCGTAAAACAGACGCTCAAGAACGAATTCACTGAGAGGAAGGTGTTTGAAGGGGCGCATGAGCGAATCATACACGGGTTTGCTCTATGTCAATAGTTCGAATATTATCGAACAAGAGAAATAGTATCCCTCGGAGAAAAACCTAATGTCTGCGCTGTTCCAACCTTTCACGCTCAAGGATGTCTCCCTTCGCAACCGGATCGCGATTCCCCCCATGTGCATGTACTCGGCCAATGATGGCCTGATCAACGATTGGCACACTGTGCACTATGCCACCCTCGCGCGTGGCGGCGCAGGACTGGTGGTCGTCGAGGCGACTGCCGTGTCACCCGAAGGACGGATCACGCCTGGCTGCGCTGGTATCTGGAATGATGAGCTCGCCCGTGCCTTCGTGCCGGTGGTGCAATCGATCAAGGCTGCCGGCGCAGTGCCAGGTATCCAGATTGCCCACGCGGGGCGCAAGGCCAGTGCGAACCGTCCTTGGGAAGGTGACGATCATATCGGCGAGGATGATTCGCGTGGCTGGCAGACCATCGCCCCGTCGGCTGTTGCCTTTGGCGCTCAGCTCGCCAAGCAGCCGAAAGCCATGACGCTGGAGGATATCGCCCGGGTGCGCGAGGATTTTGTCTCAGCCGCTCGCCGTGCACGTGAAGCTGGCTTCGAGTGGTTAGAGCTGCATTTCGCCCATGGCTATCTGGCCCAGTCATTCCTCTCTGAACACTCCAACCTTCGTGACGACGCCTATGGCGGAAACTTCGATAACCGTAGCCGCTTTCTGCTGGAAACACTGGCGGCGGTTCGCGAAGTATGGCCAGAGCACTTGCCGCTGACCGCTCGCCTGGGTGTTATCGAATACGACGGCCGGGATGAACAGACCTTGTCAGAGGCTATCGAACTGACACGTCGTTTCAAGGACGGTGGTTTGGACTTGCTCAGCGTCAGTATCGGGTTCACCATCCCTGAATCCAACATTCCTTGGGCCCCCGGTTTCATGGGCGAAGTTACCCAGCGGGTACGGCGCGAGACGGGGATTGCGGTGGCCTCGGCATGGGGCTTCGGCACGCCGAGCGTCGCCGAAGAAGCGGTGAGAAGTGGTCAACTGGACCTGGCGATGATTGGCCGGGCGCACCTGGGCAATCCTAACTGGTCCTATTCAGCCGCCCAGGCGCTGGGTGTAGAGCGTGCTGCCTGGACCTTGCCCGCTCCCTATGCCCATTGGCTTGAACGCTACAGGTGATCCCGCCGGAGCGAGAGCGCTCGCGTGGCCTTAGGGCTATCAACTTGGTCGAATGCCCAAGTGGGCAAGATTGTTGTCGCGCTCTCACCCGGATTCAGGTTTTTGGCCGCATGGCCGGCATGGACATCTTCGATACACCCGTGCCAGCCAATGCTCCCTCTTCATATCGCACACAGACAGGAGGTTTGATGACCACCCCTCTGACACTGATTGCCACCTTGGTCGCCAAGGCCGGCTTCGAAGTCGAGCTCGAGCAGACGCTGCAGGGCCTGCAAGGCCCAAGCCGAAGCGAAGCGGACTGCATCCAGTACGATTTCCACCGTGATGCCGAGCAGGCTCGCACTTTCCACATGATCGAGCAGTGGCGGGACGAAGCGGCGCTGACTGCTCACGAAGCGACACCGCATTTTCAGGCAGCGCTCCCTTTCATCGAACGCGCTGCTGAAAAGCTCACCATCACGAAAATGTATCGCATCTCCTGAGGATCTTCGAATGAAAGCCATTGCACACTTCAAATGCCTGCCTATTGAACATCCCGACGCCTTGGTGGAGATCGATATACCCGAGCCAGTGCCGGGGCCGCGCGACTTGCTCGTAGAGGTAAAGGCCGTATCGGTCAATCCTGTCGATACCAAGGTGCGGCAGGGCTACGTACCGCACGAGGACGAAAGCCAGCCGCGCATCCTCGGTTGGGACGCTGCCGGCGTGGTCAAGTCGGTCGGCAGCGACGTAACGCTCTTCAAGCCCGGTGACAGGGTCTGGTACGCCGGATCGCTGATCCGCCCGGGCAGCAACAGTGAGCTGCAACTGGTGGACGAGCGTATCGTCGGCTCAATACCCCAGTCGCTGGATTTCAGCGAGGCTGCGGCATTGCCACTGACTTCCTTGACCGCTTGGGAATTGCTGTTTGATCGCCTCGGTGTTGCACGCGATACCACCGACCGGGGCGAAACGCTGCTGATCATCGGCGCTGCAGGCGGGGTGGGTTCAATCCTGACTCAGCTGGCGCGTCAGCTAACCGGGTTGACGATCATTGGTACGGCTTCGCGCCCTGAAACCCAGACCTGGGTCACCGAGCTTGGTGCGCATCATGTCATCGACCATACCAAGCCACTCAGCGAGGAGCTCAAGCGCATCGGTATCGCACAAGTCAGCCATGTCGCTAGCCTGACCCAGACCGATCGGCACTACGAGCAAATCATCGAATCACTGAAGCCTCAGGGCAAGCTGGGCCTGATCGATGACCCGGCCACGCTTGACGCCGTACCGCTCAAGCGCAAGAGCCTGTCGTTGCACTGGGAGCTGATGTACACCCGCTCGCTTTACGAGACAGAGGACATGCAAGAGCAGCACAACATCCTCAACGAAATTGCGCGGCGCATTGATGCGGGTGACTTGCGCACCACCGTTGGCGAAAACTACGGGCGCATCAGCGCAGAAAATCTTCGTCGAGCCCATGCTCTGCTGGAAAGCGGCAAGGCGAAGGGCAAGATCGTGCTGGAAGGCTTCTAAGAGGGCGTAGACAAAATAAATCAAACCGGCTGCACCACCTACCTAATGTCCTGAGCGTCGGGCGGATAATCCTGCACAGAAGCACCCGTGTTATCGGGTGCCTTCCTCAGCGTGGCCGGACTGAAAGCGGCTATTCGTCCTCATGACACTCGTTAGAGAAGCGGAATGCTATAGCTTACAAAAACTCGGTTCTGATCTACGTTACGAGCCGCTTCGCTGTTGGACTTGCCGTTACGCCAGCCGAACCCGACACCTTTAAGCGCTCCGGACTGAAGGACGTAGTCCAGGCTAATGTCTCTTTCCCATTCCTTTTGGTTGTCGCCGGACGTAGTTTTAATATTATCGCCGGAGAGGTACATGACCGAGCCTTTCAGGCCAGGAACTCCCAGAGCGGCAAAGTCGTAAGCATACTGACCGAAAGCTGTGCGCTCGCCTGCGCGGGTGAACGTTTGGATCAGGCGGTCTGTATACAGATACAGGCTTGCTCCACCGGCGCCCTTGTCTATCAGGCTGCCCTGATTGAGTTGAGTGAAGTTGCTGCCATCCGACACACTTTGGTACCCCGCAGTAATCGCGTGGCCACCCAGCGTGTAAATCAACGCGGCACTCCAGGTACGGTTGTCGATCTCTCCATCACCGTTTTTGGTGTAGCCATTAATTCTGTAGCCTGACGTACCGGAGCTATTTGCACCTGACGAGTCAGTTTTGAAGTAGCGCAGGTCGGTTTTAAGGGACTGATTGTCCGAGAGCGCAAGGGTGTGAATCAATCCAAAAAAATGCTGCGTATAGTAGTTATCGAGGTTTGCGTAGTAGTACTGAGCTGTCAGATCCTTGGTGACACTCCAATCGCCTCCGGCGAAGTCAAACTGATTGCTCTCACGCGTACCACCAGCAACGGCCAACCCCGTCTGATCGCTTGAACCACGCCCTGTCGCATGTTCGATCCGACCTCCAGTCAAGGTCAGCCCCTTGAACTCGCTCGAGGTGATTTGACCGCCCTCGAAGGTTTGTGGAAGTACGCGCCCATCGTTGGCAACCAGAATTGGGAGTTTCGGAATCAAGGTGCCGTAGCGAAGTTCAGTTTTCGACATTTTGACTTTTCCGGTCAGCCCCACCCGGCTCCACTCGTCGACGGCACGGTTGTCACTGTCAGAAGGCATCATGGTGCTGCCGACATGCCGTCCTTTGCCGCTGTCCAGGGTAACCCCCAGCAATCCCAGGCCATCGACACCAAAGCCAACCATGCCATCGGTATAACCCGATTTGAAGTCCAACATGAAACCCTGCGCCCATTCTTCGGTTTTGGAAGGGGCGGCAGTGCCATCGCGGTTGTCGTTATTGAAGTAGAAGTTCCTCATCCCCAAGGTGGCCTTGCTATCACTTAGAAAGTCAGCATACGCCTGTGCACTCAGGGTGATACCAAGAAACACCGAACTTGCAGCAATTTTTTTCCTACTCAATTGTATAGCGCTCCCTTTGTTTTTTTAAAGTAATAGAAGCAACGCAAAATCTTAGAGGTCAACGCAACGCACACGAAGGACCGGTACTTAGTCAATTTCAACTAGCCCAATAATTGGCACGCCATTTTATTCTTCTGAACATCCTGCTCCATGGCAGCGCGTTGGAAAAAACCACCGAGGTGATCTGCACATGAGCATGAGGTGAACGGATGATCGTCGCATGTAGCGTACCCGTAGGGCGCCGATATGGCCGGTCTGGCTTTCGATAGCAGGTGGGAATCTGGTCATTTTTCGTGGCTCTTGTTGTTTTACAGCGCGAGAGCGCTAGGGATGCTCCGATCAACTTGCTGCGCGGCGGCCGCAAGTCGTAATTTGCACGGCACGCAGCGCTATTTGCTCAAAACGACCTGATGCAG
>NZ_LKBY01000130.1:0-30740 GCF_002699915.1 Pseudomonas sp. ICMP 8385
ATAGCCGCTCGATCTCATTACGAAGTGAGGGTGCACCTGGAGAACGCATCGCTCCCCGCCCCGTCAATTTTTGCATCCATCCTGCGGGTCGTCCCATAAACACCTCGATCAAGGTGTTGCGACGACCGGTTGAATCCGCCAATCGCTCCCCGCCCCGTCAATTTTTGCATCCATCCTGCGGGTCGTCCCATAAACACCTCGATCAAGGTGTTGCGACGACCGGTTGAATCCGCCCAATATGCAAGCCGACTCTTTCGCCAGCGGTTGTGGCGATACCGCATGCGCCAGAGCATGAGTCGACGAGGAAACTGCTGGGATAACGCACCGATGGAGCGCGTATTTCGCAGCTTGAAAACAGAATGGATACCGACCGTGGGCTATCGAACTGCGCAGGAAGCACAGCGCGATATCAGCCATTTTTTGATGCAATTCGGCCTCACCAATTCAACGATGGGTTGGCGCCAGCGCGGGCCGAGGAAAAACTTAACGTCGTGTCCGGGATTAGTTGACCACTACAGCGTGACCTGCAGGCGCGCTTGGACAAAACCGAATCTGAAGAGGAGCGGGCGACCCTTTTAGCCAAACTGGCGGAGGTTGAAGCCAGCCGTGCCGAGCTGGAAAGCGCAGAAAAGCTGATCGACTATCGCGAGCAAAATGCCAAAGCTGGCTATGTATACGTGATCTCCAACGTGGGTGCGTTTGGCGAAGGGGTGTTTAAAATCGGTATGACACGCCGCCTGGAACCAATGGACCGCGTCGACGAACTGGGTGATGCCTCGGTGCCGTTTTGGTTTGACGTCCACGCGATGGTCTTCTCGAACAACGCGCCAGCCTTGGAAGCGAAACTGCATGAACGCTTTGCGGCAGGTCGCCTTAATAAGGTGAACGGGCGCAAAGAGTTCTTCCGTGCGGACATTGCCGAAATCGAGTCGGTTATTCGAGAAAACTATGATGCTGCTGTCGAGGTTGCCCACGAAGCACCGGCCGAACAGTATCGCGAAAGCCTTCGGATGGCGTTGCCTAAGTCTGAAATCTTGCAAGCGGAGCGAGTTGCGGCGCAAAGCTGAGAATGCCGTTGGGGTGCCCCTGATTGGCCGTTTCTCGGTTAGTAGGGGGCATAGCGACGGAAAGGTTTGCACTGCCTCCATAGACAATTCCGTTATCAAGAAACACTTCAAAGCGGCAGAGCCTTGGCAACCTCATATTCGAGCTGACCTGGCATGGCTTGGATCCAAAAATCCTCCCTTTTGGCATTGGTTGCATGTACAGTGGTGGCACTGTGGGTTGAATGCGTATAGCGTTGCCTATTTTTGATGCTAAATATACTATATATAGTGTTTTTAAATAATATTGCATGCTATATGTTGTGTTTTTTCTGAAAATGGATAGTCTGCATAAACCTAGTTGATCTCTACCACGAAGACTCGCAGTAGAAGACTTTGATTAGGCCCATGACTTTTGGCTGGTAGTGGGGTGGTGTGTGTCAGTACCTCTTGATGCTATGTATGACCAACAACTGCGTGCCGCGCTTGAGACATGGCAGCACTCCTCGACCAACCGCGTGGTTCTGGCGACGGAAACCGATGGTTGGAGATTTGCTTTTTTTCGGTTCAAAGCAACCACTGCTGATCCGTTAGAAGCCATTACGGGGGATTTTGGAGTCTTATCCAGAGACTTGGTATTGCAATGGGCAAGCGACAAGAAAATCGTCCCCAAGCTTGAATACGCGATGGTGGACGACGTCCCGCATGTATCTGTTAACACTGAGTTGTTCGCCGCCAAATTGCTCGCTCTCGTGCCCGCTAAGGCAACCAAGAAAGCCATCCAAACATTTCTGAAACAGCGCGATTCTCTGCTCGAAGACATGAAGCGCCCCAACCTGCCGGGTGAAGTCATCAATTGGGTTTACGCAAGGTCGGCCGGGATCTGTGAATTCGAGGGCTGCCCTGCGGAGTTGTTCAGGGACAACCTGGGCAACTATGGGTACTACGGTTACCTCGCCCACATCGTTGCAGCAAAGCCAAAAGGTCCGCGCGGTGATGATCACTTGTCAGCGGAACTGGCGCAGTCACCTTCGAACATCATGCTGTGTTGCGATATCCATCACCGGCTGATCGACAAAGTTGATCCAGATAGCTTTAGCCGGGAACGACTTGAAGCAATGGTCGCCACCAGGGTCAACTGGCGTACCAACCAAGCTGCGACATTGTCTTACCCGATCGTGCATGCCTTGGCATTCATTGGTGACATCGCCGGTCGCACAACAACATTCTCACAGCACGATGCCCGAAAGGCTTTATTGGCGGCCCACCTCACGCCTGTGAACGAGCGAGTGGCCGAATATCTTCTGCGTGATGCCCAAGGTGGGAACGATGTAAACGATCCAGGATATTGGGCTAACTTCTTACGAGTTTTCCGGGCACAAATCCTCCACATCCATACCGCGATCAGGGGCGATGGTGCGTTCGGCGCTCAAGCTCAGGAGCTCGCAATCTTCCCGCTGGGCAACATGCCAGCAATGCTGCTGGGCGGGTGGCTGGTCGGTGAAGCGAGACGAGTAGAGCTGTTTAGCTTCAGGCGTAACCCTGGAACGTGGGTGCGTCCTGACGATTCCGAACCGCCTGTGAAATTCGAGTGGACTAAGGCCTCTGATGTGAAAGTTGGCTCGCATGTCTTGATCACGCTGGAGATTACCTCAGAAATAACCGATGTAGCGCTAACGGCGGAAATGCTGAGCATGCCCCGCATTCGGATTTCTCCCAGCACTTACGGTGTTGATGTTGTGGCATCGAAAGTGGCAATGGAGAGATTCAGAAATACTTGCCAAGAGGCATGGGCGTATGCCGTTGATGTGCTCCATGCCTCAGAAATCTCAATTTGTACCATCGCTCCGGCTGCAGCAATTTTTGCTCTCGGAATGAAACTCCAGTCGCGTTTGCACCCGCCAATTCACATGTATCAGATGGCTCCTAAAGCCTTGCCTTTCCACGCCTTCACCTTGGACAGGCACGCGATTAGCGTGCCGCCGCATGCACCCGGCAGCGTGCTGCAGTTGGATGCCTGCTGATTGCGCGCAACATCTGTTCAACATCTCCTTCATGAGAAATCCCCACATGGACATCGAAGAACGCAGCTTGCTTGTCGCGGTAGAGGCTCTGGAGCTTCCGCCTAGTGCTTATGAGAAAGCGGTCCAGCGATACAAATCACTAGGCGAGTGGTTCAGCCGGCCTGAGTCCTCGGTCGCCGAGAACGACCCTCATATTTTTGTTCAAGGGTCGTTCGCTCTGGGGACGGCCATTCGCCCGTTGCTTGCGGGAGAGAGTTACGACTTGGATCTCTCGTGCAAATTGAGGGAAGGGGTTTACCCGCAGACTCACAGCCAGTCGGATCTAAAGGAGCTGGTGGGGATTGAGTTGGAGGGATACCGCGAGGCCAAGCGAATTCAGGAGGCTCTGGAAGAGAAGAATCGGTGCTGGCGCCTCTACTACCAGGATGGCGTCAGTTTCCACATGGATGTTGTCCCAGGGGTTCCCGTTGAGGAGGGTAGGCGCCAAGAGCTGGCTATCACCATGGAGAGCTATGGTGTAAAGCAGGTACTGGCTCGGGACGTTTCTAATCTTGCCATCTACATTACTGACAGGCGGCGCCCAGATTATGAGGACGTCAACGCTGGCTGGATGGTTAGCAATCCTGACGGCTATTGCAAATGGTTCGAGTCCAGATCAGAGCCAGTGTATGAGAAAGGGCTGGTCACGCTGGAAGCGCAAGTTGATGAAGTTCCATTTTATCAACGAAAGACGAATCTTCAGCGGGCAATACAGTTGCTCAAACGCCATCGTGATGTGATGTACCGTGATAATCCTGACTGGAAACCAATCTCGATCATTATCACCACGCTGGCGGCGCAAGCCTATCAACCAGGCGGCTCGTTGAAGGATGCCGTGGCGTTATGCCTTGCTGGCTTGAGCGCTTTCGTGGTCAGTAATTCAGACATTGTTCCGAACCCGGTGAACCCTAAGGAAAACTTCGCCGATCGCTGGAAGATGCCTGAGGGAGAGAAAGATCGATTGAAAGAGCACTTCCACCTCTGGGTTGGCCAAGCTCTTCAAGATTTTGGGAAAATCAGGGATCTAGATGGACAGCGTCTGGTGGAGCATATTGAGGACTGCTTTGAAACGCCGACCTCAACCGCTGCTTTGGGCATTGCTCCGGCGCCCGCTCAGGTCGCTGCCCCAGCCATTGTAGTTTCCCAGCCGCCTCGCCCTTGGGGGAGCAACGGTTGATTAAGCATGATTCGATGATCGAATCATTCTTGGCCGATTACCCGCGTATGAGATTTCGGCCGACGGTGGACGGAACGATTTCACTTGTTGGCCGATTTCCATTTTCTGCTTCAGCTGCGGGGCTTCCCGATGTAACTGACGAGTACCGAATACGGATCGACATTGTTGATTCGTTGGACAAGGCGCTTCCTGTTATCTACGAGATCGGAGGACGAATTTCATCTTCCAGAGACAATCACGTGAACGGGGATCGCTCACTGTGCCTCGGTTCACCGCTGAGCCAGCGGCTGCAATTAGGTGTCACACCGACGCTTACACGGTTTGTCGAGCTGTGCTTGGTGCCATTTCTGTATGCGCAGTCGCTAAGGGAGAGGGGCGTTGCTCATTTTCCTTTCGGAGAGCTTGCACATGGTTTCCAAGGGCTGATTGACGACTACAGGATGATATTCGGGGTCAAGGATGCGGTTGTCCTCATGAGCTTGCTTGATCTGCTTTCTATGAAGCGCAGAAGAGCTAATAAACTCCCGTGCCCATGTGGGTGTGGTCGTCGATTCGCAGCTTGTAGGCTCTATGAAACTGCCCATCAAGCGATGGCAACTCTGTCTCGCTGGGATATCAAACGAGCCTATAAAGAACTTCAGGCGCAGACTGGGACCTGATTCAGGTCAAGGATGATCGCTCGACTAGGCGCCAAGTGCATCAAACCTGACTACCGGCCATTGAGCGTTCACCGCCTGAGCAACCTCCCGCCTTAGCAACTCACGGCTGCGGATTCGATAGATAAATGCCGGCCACGCGCCCAGTCGCTTCAGATCTGCTGGCAGTGTGCTACCTTGGAATCCTCTCACGGAAAGCAGGGACGATAACGATGGTCACAGGCAAGTCAATCAACAGCGTTAATCGAATCATCGCGCACTCGCATGGCGCCCGCGAAATGCTGTTCGTGATTGAGCGAGAAAAGGTCGATCAGAACCTTCAGGCGCGGCTGGCGATCGCTCACCTTGAAAAAGACGGTGATTCGATCCTTCCTGCGACGATCGGCAAAGTCAGCGAATTCAATGCGCGCGGCAAGGAGATCAAACGGCGAGATCTCCCGCTCATCAAAAAATCAGTCCCTCAGTACCGGAGCTGGAAAGACTGGCATGGCAACGATCACAGTGGTGTGCAAATCCGAACCATGGATGTGTATCCCATCGACTTTGTTCGTCCGCCCATGGAGCACCTTTCTCTGAGTGTCATTGATGGGAAGGAATACGTCGTGACGCGCAGGGTGAAAATCGATGAGCCGTCCACCGCGCTTATTCACGTGGCGAACCTCATGCTCGAATTTTTCCAAGAGTTTGAGATTTTCGACGTTGACCGCAAACGCATTGCAAAGGTGCAGGCACGCCAGCTGCAGTGGGATTTGCTTCCTCCTGGGAAGTACCCTTGGAAGAGCGCAGAGGCCATCGTGAAACCATATCTGGCCGGTCTGCGACCTTCAGAGCAGGGAGTGATCGAGCACCGTATCAGGGAGATTACTCGATTCGAGCCTGATTTCTTTGCCACGGGCCGAGGTGGCTACCAAGGTTACTTCGTCTTTGGCTTTGTCAAGCGTGGGATTTATCTTCTTGAGAGCTCACATTTGGATAACGCCACCTATAAGTTTGGTGAGGATTGGGAAGTCCTGTCGACCCTGACCAAGGACGAGATCATCAACGGCGATCACAACCATAAACGTCTGATCCACGATAAAGCCTGGGGACGTAAGATCCGTGAAATGCTCGCGTACGCGTAGTGGTTTAAGACTCTTCCTAGTGCAGACCAGGCACGTGTTCTAAGAAGACTCGGCTTCTGGCGCGTCGTAACTGGCTCTTAGCCAGAGGTCGACGTATTTGCCGAATTTGATCGCAATGCTCGCGGCTGGATTGGCTAAGCGTCGGCGATGTTCGCTGTTGGATTCATTGAGCGTCTAGTTGCGATTGAACCTTATATCCTCAAGCACCGCTGACCTCACATGGAAAGGATTCTACTTTGAAGCTTCAGTTCGTTCGCATCTGTGGTTTTCAATCGTTTGGTGCAGAACCAGAAATTGTTGATCTGTCTGACCTTACATTCCTGATCGGGCCGAATGGCTCAGGGAAGACCGCGACTCTACAGGCGCTTTGCCGCCTCTTTTCGTTTGACCCGAATCAGCGGCGACTCCGTAAATCGGATTTCTTCGTCCCGCACGATGAGACTCAGGTTCCCGATCAGCGAATGCTATGGATCGAGGCTGAGTTCACCTTTCCCGAACTCAGTGACGTGGAGAACGACCATCCGACGATCCCCACTCACTTTGGGCACATGCGCCTAGATACTGCTGATGGTGTGCCCCGAGTAAGGTATCGTCTGAATGCGACCATCGGCATTGACGATGAAATCGAGCAGAGCCTCGTGTACGTCCTGGACGTGGATGAAGATGATGCTCCGGTCGACACCGCCCCGGTGCCCAGAGACGAGCGAAACTTCATCCAGGTTCACTACCTTCCAGCTCGCCGGGATCCGGCTGACCATATCGCCTATGGTGCGAACGCCTTGCTAGGGCGTCTGCTGCGAGCCGTGAACTGGACGGAGCAGCGCGAGACGATCCAGCAGCTCACCTCGGATATTTCCCAAAGCCTGACCCAGAATGAATCCGTGCTTAGCCTCAGCGCCGGCCTGACCAAGACTTGGAAAGAACTTCACAAGGGCCAGTTTTTCACGCAGCCGAGCGTGACGTTCATGGCCAATGAAATCGAGTCGCTGCTGCGCCATCTTTCGGTGTCCTTCTCTCCAGGTCATGGGGAACAACTAGTCGATTTCTCACGGCTGAGTGATGGCCAAAAATCGATGCTCTACCTCTCGCTGGTTTTGTCTTCTCAGGCTGTCGGGCGAGCGGTGCTTCATGGTAATGACGATTCCTTCGACGCTGAAAAGCTAAGACCTGCGGTGTTCACCATCGTCGCTTTGGAAGAGCCAGAGAACAGCCTGTCGCCGCATTACTTGGGGCGAATCGTGTCGTCCCTCAAAGGGCTGGTAGGCGACTCCCAATTTGCCGACTCCCAGGCTCTGATTGCGACTCATGCGCCTTCTATGCTTCGACGCGTAGATCCATCGGCCATCAGGTACCTGAGGTTGGACGAGTCGCGATGCACCGTGGTGACGAAGATTCAAATGCCCTCCAATGAGAAGGGTGAGGCCTACAAGTTCGTGAGGGAGGCCGTTCAGGCATATCCGGAGGTCTATTTTTCGCGCATGGTCATCCTAGGGGAGGGCGACAGTGAGGAGATAGTCCTGCCTCGGCTGCTCGCAGCGAAGAATCTGCAAGTCGATGAAGCAGCCATCACCATCGCCCCGCTAGGTGGTCGCCATATCAATCACTTCTGGAGGCTGCTCAGTGGCCTCAAGATCCCTTACGTCACGCTGCTGGATCTGGATGTGGCGCGTTTCGGTGGTGGATGGGGTCGTATCAAATACGTCGCGACGGAGATGAAACAGCATCGCCAGGGCGATCTGTACCTGACAGACGATGAACTCAAGAGTCTACCTGCATGGAATGATCTGACCCATAAAATTCTGCAGGTTGAGAAGGATCCGAAATACAAATCCTGCATAGCGAATTTGGAGCAGTTTGGAGTATTTTTTTCCGCGCCGATGGATCTGGACTTTTCGATGCTCAGGGCTTATCCGCTTGCGTACGGTTTGGCCCCGGAAGACCTGGTTGTTCCGAAACAGGGGCAAACAAAGTCCGTGCTGGGCGATAGTCATCACGATCGTTTCCAATACTCGTTGATCGAGCGAAAGCACTTTGTCGCCTACCACAAACGCTTCAAGCTCGACAGCAAGCCAAAGTCGCATATCGAAGCGCTTTCCAACCTGACGAATGCTCAGTTGATTGCCAAAATGCCGGCCTCTCTAAATCGTCTGGCAGACTTCGTGATCGCCAAAGTTGAAGGTCTTTCGGAATGATTTCGCCCGAGGTCTGGAAGCCATCCGTAGGTATTGTTTTGGAGCCAAACGCGGAGGTAGCCGTCCGGGAGGTTAAACGGTGCGTAGCGTTGACTGCTGGCCCAGGCGCTGGCAAATCTGAACTGCTCGCCCAGCGCGCTGACTTCCTGCTGACCACGGGAGCTTGTCGTTACCCCAAGAGGATTTTGGCCATAGCGTTCAAAGTTGATGCGAGCAATAACCTTAAGGAGCGGGTGTGGCGGCGATGCGGGGCCGACTACGCCAGCCGATTCGACAGCTACACGTTCCATGGTTTTGCGAAGCGAATTATCGAGCGATTTCGCCCTGTGCTCACCGGCGACGATGCGTTAGACGCGGGTTTTCGAGTGGTCCCGAAAGGGAAGGCACACCCTGTCCAGACCGAGTTCGGGCTTTTGATCCCGCTGGCCCTAAAGATCCTCGACGCCTATCCGATGGCGGTTAACGCCATCAGGCAAACTTACAGTGACGTGTTTCTCGATGAGTTTCAGGACTGCACGTACGAGCAGTACTCGCTGGTCAGCAAGATTTTTGTTGGTACGGCGCGCCGGGTCACTGCGGTCGGCGACGTTAAACAGAAAATCATGGGCTGGGCAGGCGCGCTCGACGGGGTGTTTGGAAAATTTGAGGCAGATTTTTCGGCCACCCATCTCAACATCTACCGAAATTTTCGCTCACAACCTCAGCTTCTCAGGCTGCAAAACGATCTAATAAAAGTCCTCGATCCCGGCTCCGAGATGCCCATAGAGCTATTGGGCGGCGAGGGCGGCGAGATCTTGCTTCAGTCTTTCAACAACTGTACCGGCGAGGCCTTCAGCCTTGCCGATCAGATCAACACCTGGATCCACATCGAGGGCGTGGCGCCCTCCGAAATTGCGGTGTTGGTCAGAAGTTATCCTGAGGCCTATACCGTCCGTTTGACCTCTGCGCTAGATGGGCTTGGGATAGCCTACCGTAACGAAAATCAGATGCAGGACATCACCACCGAGCCCATTGCCTTGGTCGTCGTGGACTTTCTTCTGTGCCTCTATGGCTCGCGCGAGCCGAAAGCCTGGACGAGGTTATTGCGGCGGATCATTCCCGCAGATGATGACGAACATGGCGGTTCCGTTCGAAACGATTGGAACAGGTTCATCAAGGAGGCACGCAAGACTGCTGCCGAGGACATTGCCGCAAAAAACTATGCTCAGAGGTGGACGTTGCTCAAAGAGTTTCTGTCCATGGTGGGCGTGAGCCTGCTGACGAGTCTCTCCCATGATTACGAGTCCCGTGACCGTTTGAAAGAGATCATCCGCGATATCAAGAAGCACATCGATGCGGCACTCGGCCAAGAGCCTGACTTGCTCAAGGCACTTGCCCAACTGTCTGATGATCAGTCGATCCGGATTCTGACCGTCCACAAGAGCAAGGGCCTGGAATTTGATTCGGTGGTTTTGCTCGGTGTGGAGGAGGAGGCCTATTGGGGCAAGGACACCCATGAAGTTCGCTGTACGTTCTTCGTGGGGATCTCGCGTGCCAAGAGGCGCCTGGTGGTCACGACCGCTCAGACTAGGGATAAGCTCGCTGACATCGATAGTTGGCGTACCAGGCGTAGGTCACATGGCGAATTTCTTGGCTACGTTCAGAACTGGCAAACACCTTGAGCATGAAAAAATATAAGGATGGCGCGCAGTTCACGATCTGGCAATGTCCTGCCAATTTCTCCGTGGTTTACCTCGTCGAAGTTGCCGCTCTGCTCGAAGCTGCTGACATTCTTGTCTCTAGCTATGGAGTGCCAGATGCTGGCATTTATTAACCTGCCAGTCTAGTTCGAAGGTACGTAACCATAGGTTCGAAGCTGTTTAAAAGTTATATCAGGATCCACCGACTTCCAGGCCGCACCACGCACGTTGCGCCAACCGAATAGCTTCATCATGGATAGCGTGGCATCGGCAGCCTTGGTAGCAGCGTCAGACTCGCACAGGAGGTCTAGTGAACGAGTGGTCAACACTTCGACGGGCTTGTGAAGCGCTGTCCAGGTTGCACCTTTGCCGGAAAAGTAGCGCTTGATTCGCACATCGGGCTTGCTGCTGTAGCCAACGTAGTAGCAGTCATCCTCCAGCGTCAGCACAAACAGGAAATACTCGGTGTTTTGCTTCGTCGGACTCGATGTTTGAGTCACGGTTTCAAGCACGCTTGGGTTGCTTGGCAGTCTGGGGACGAGAATACATTCCGTGTTTGCGAGGCATTCTGAAGATGTAGCAGCCGAAAGTATTAAACCGTAGCCATGGCTGATGAGCCCTTTTTCAACGTGCTCAACGTTGGTGTTGGAAAAGAATCCTCCGCGCACATTTTGATAGCCATGCTGGTGCATCAACTGCAGTACTAATTTGTTTTCTGCCAACTCCCCCATTCGGTAATCCACGTACTCAAGGCGACTTTGCGTCAGTTCTTTCACTGGCGGATGTAGGCGCGTCCACGCTGAACCGCTCCCATTGAAATGTTTGCGGATGCGCTTGTCCGGATCTTTGGATTGTCCCACATAGAATTTATCGTTCGCGAGTTCAAGCACGTAGAGATATCGCGTGCACTTTTCTAACATCCAGTCCATAGATCCCTTTGGCCTCCAGTTGCCTAAGTCAGCGCGTCAAGATTCGGCGCTTACTTTGCGCCGGATGAGGGGGTGGGATCGTTTTGCTCTGGATCATTCAGTACCTGCTGGTGCATGTACATGAATTGGTGGGCTGTTTTCAAAGCAGGCGGTAAATGTTCTTCCGGGTGATACACCGGATCGCGTAATGCGTTGCCGTAGCGGGTTCGCAGGTTCTCTGCGATCAACTCTGGCGTTATTAGGTTCGCAACAGAATCGTAGCTGCGCCTTTCAAAGTCTGATCTGACAGGCAGCCCTGATTCTACAAACCACCCCTCACCAACGAAGCACTCCAGAAAAGTGTCGACACCAGTTGGATCCGCTTCGAAGTGAGCACTGAGCGCTTTTCGTACAGAGGTATTTCCAAGATGCTTATTCCAGAGCCAGTACAGACTCGGCATGTCCTTTGGGTCCGAAGCAAAGAGTGGTCGTTCGTTGTCAGCACTGCAAATTTTGTGAGCCAGACGTTGGTTTAAGATCTCTTCAATGGCATCAGAAAAAACGCGCTCTTCTTCGTGGCGTCCTTCATGGTGATGAATCCATCGACAACATTCCATTCCGAATCCCAGCGGATTAGCTGCGTCGATTACTTCTTCTGCCGCACGTTGTCGGGTGTCAGGATCAGGTATTCGCCTCAGTAATTCAGATACCAGCATGCCCCCTTGCATGATGGTGCCGCCTATCACCATTGGCCCGCGCTCTCGGGGCATCAGTGTCGCATTGGCAGAGAGCGTGACCATCAGTGCGTATGCCTGCTCTTCTGGGATTTCTTCAGCGTGGGCACGAAGCTTTTGAATAAGTTTTGGAAACGCTCCGCGCGACGAAAAGTCCGTGAGGATTTCAATTCGTTCAGCCTCATTAGCTCGCGTGAGACTTTCCAGCAGCGAATGAATCGCAGCATCCCCCACGTCCCCATGAGGAATACCGTATGTGAAGTAGCGAGCGAAATATTCGCTTGAGCAGGCTTTTTGCTTTCGCGCCCATGATTGATCCCATTCGCCGCCATAACCCATGCGGCCTATGCGGGGGAAGAGCGGCTCAAGCAGTCCTTTTCTGACTCTCAGGCGTTCTTGCTGAGTGGCCTCAGGCAAGCTACGGATAAGTAAGGTGTCGAGGGGGCTTTCTTGAGGTGCTTGCGCGAATACGTTTTGGTTCTGAGCTTGAGCTTGCTTTAAGAACAAATCAGGATTGCCGCGGATTTCGGCATACAAGTTAGGGTAAAAGATACGTATACCCTCAATTAACATGAGATCAACAATGTCGACTTCACCCTTGAGCAATGGAAGTGCAAAGGTCAACGCGTTGGCATACAATTTCCCAAGGCGCGGTGTAGTGAGGCGCGGTTCGAGGCCATCAACAAAATGCCGTCCAAACGTATCGGCCATTGCTTGGGTGAGTGGAATTTCAGCCTGATCCAAAGCTGCCTGTACCCCTTCAAACGTCAGGTTGCGCAAGCTTTTCTCATCAGCAGGGGGAAGGTGGAGCGGAACTTGAATGATTTTCTCAAGAAATGCACGGCCCGCGCGCTCGCCGCCTTGGCCATATCGTTCGCCCAATGCCGCGGATACGACGGCATCATCGAAGGCCAGCACGTAAGAGGTATGACGAAAGCTTGCTGACAATTTCACCAGCTTGAATATTGCATGGGTTTCGTTGCGATCTAAACGGTCTATGTCATCAATAAATGTGACCACGCGTTTGCCACATTTCTCAAGAATCGATTCTATCCTCTGCTTTAGTTCTTCTAATTTGACCGCTGATAACGATTCCCCTAGCCCCTTTGCAGCATCTCCGGGGTTGATTTGAAGCACTCCGGCAACTGTTAGTGATCCGAGCGACAGCAAAGAGCCGTATTGCTGCAGTGCATCACCTGCACGCTCTTTAAAATTGGGAAGCGACTGATTTAGAGCCCCCGCGAGTGTTGCGAAAAAGCCACGGAGTAGTTGGTCTTCAGACTGAAAGTGCCAGGGATTAAATTTCACGCAGATAACATCTGGGTAGGCTTTCAGCGCCTCCTCCATCATTTCCAGTACGGATGTTTTGCCGTCTCCCCATGGTCCATAGAGTCCGATGACGATGCTCGCAGGATCTACTCGCGTTGCAATCGTATCGGCCATGCGCGTGGCAAAAGGGGCACGATTGAAACGGTCGTCGGCGCGGGTGGCAATCGGTTGGTCCGAGGCGTATTGATGTCCCGGAGTGGCGGGCTCGGGCGGCGGCACGTCGACAGATACTTTTTCGTTGATGAAAAACGCTTTGATCCTTTTGAACATCTCAATTCCTTTTAAGGGCCCACGGTTTTCCCGAGTTTGTGCATAGTCATTTTGACAAGGTTGAACCGAAGAGCCCGACGCGCTGCGCTACTCAGCCAGAGCCGCCATAAAGTCTTCATGCTCAGGTACTTCGCCAATATCTTCCGGCAGGCGCCTATCGGCCCCGTCGATGCGGCACAGCAGTGGCGTAAATACAAGCGCGGGAATGGTCTTCTCAACTTTAATTGCAGCTATCGGTTACCGCTGAAATCATAGATGCAAAGGTCCCTTGTTTTGTCAGAGTAACCAGAGTAACGCAGGCAGCAAGCATTCCGCCATGTGTCACGCATCAGGTGCGTGATTCGTTTGCCATCAATTTATTGGGTAGCAGCAATAGGGCCAAAGTAGCCAGCGCTGGTTGCAGGGGTGTCAGAGGGCATAGCAGGGAACTGCAGTACCAGGCTTTGACGAGTGTTTAGTTATTGCGTGAAGGCTAGGTGCCACCTTCTACAAGGTGACAGGTTCGAATTCGCCTCTGCCAAGAGATAAATACTGCTGTATACCCCAGTCTGTACCCCCGTTTCTGACGCGATTTGCTCGGATGCCATGACTGAATATGAAACCGTGTTCGCAACCGAATATCGGTTTCAGCCCTGTCTATTTCAGGCCGTTGAGCCTTCCTGACGCAGCCTGAGTCAGCATAGGATGTTCAAATGAAAAGCCTTTTGGCGGCCTGGTTTCCCGCCAAGATTCAAACAAAAGCCCCGCTTATGCGGGGCTTTTGTGTTTTTGGGGGTTGGCTGGGGAATGCCAGGGTTAGCGAGGCGTCCAGGTCGGCCGCGCTGGCGGTGGGTTTGTGTCGACGATTGTATTGGGGTTACAGTTTGATAAATGCTCAGTAAGCGACGGCTATGAGTTATCTCACTGATAATCGATTGTCCTTGCGCGCATGACGCACGTCAGATCGAGCGGCGTCAGGTGCTCAGGCGGTTAGTTTTTATTGCCTGAGTGCGGCGATTGCTTAACTCCAGATTATTCGTCGATTAACTCAGATGGGGAGGTGCTGGAAGTGTTTAAGAGATACGGCGCGGTATTGTTGGCCTTGCTCATATCAACCCAGGCCGTGTCAGATGAGTTGCCACAAAGCCCGTTACTCCAGCGTTTTGGCGAGGCCATCCATGAGCTGCCGAAACCCGCATCGCCACCAGAGGCGAAGCCGAAGCCCATCCCCCGAGAACTCCATATCGAGGGGCAAGAGGCGTTAAACCACCCAGGCACACCCGTTAGGCCGGAGTTTGAAAAAACCGGCAATCCAAGCATCGACAATATGCAGGCCCGCGATAGAGACATGTGCCGTAGGGTTCAAGCGGCGGCCTTATGGAAGGGAGAGAGTCTAGGCTTGGGTTGCGAATAGGAGGGCGACTTCTGGGGGCATGGCCGCGCGCCTGCGAACCGATGCCGGCGACCAAGCGCCGTGAGCGATGGCTTGACTCTAATGTTACTTCAGGGTTTTTAATCCTGAAACACATTTAATTGGAGATGCGCTCATGAGTTTTTTTAAGCAGATATTAGGTGGGCACCACAATCGCGGGCATGGTGGTTCACACGGTGGACGCTACAAAGAACAAGGCGAAGGCCAGCCGATCGGCACACTTTGCCTCAGTTGCCGGACAACTAATGCGGGTGGTGCGCGGTTTTGTCGACAGTGTGGTGAGTCATTGGTGTCGGCCAACTGCGGGCAGTGCAATGCGGTGATGGCGACTGGGGCAAAATTCTGTTCTCAGTGTGGGAGTGCCCAAGGGTAAGCAGGGTGTGCTCCATTCACGGAGCCCCCATTACCTGGAGTTTTGAAAGGTAATCCCGTTGTAGATATGCGCCAGGGATGGCTCGCTCGGGTGCACAGCATTACCTCGGTTTTTTCCTTCGACATGATTGGGGTCAGTCATTTCGAGTGATTACTCCGGTGTCATGAGGACCGCCAAGGTCAGCTTGATAAAATCTTCGTTCCGGTCGAGCGTGTGCAGAGCTCCCCGCACGTTTTCGGCGACGGCCGTACCGCCTTGTTGTTCAACCCAATTCGTAAGCTCCATGACGGCTGCTTCAAGGACGAGTTGGTTTTCGTTGATTTTGGACAGCAGGGAAGGGAGCAGGTCAGAGTTCGGCATTTGCACTTGATCCTATGTTGAATTAGGCAGGCTCTCGATTCTGCCGAGCCAGTACGGCCCGCCTGCGCGATATCGCCCAAGTGGTGAATGGCGACAAACACACGGAATAGTCGTCATAAGCACGATCTGAAACTAGTTGATGTACCAAGTAGAATGCAATCCTCTGCCCACATATTTTATACAAGGACGACTCTGGCCCATGGCACGTATAGGTTTGGTACTGACCCCCGGTTTTGCCGATTGGGAATATGCTTTTATCGCAGGCACCGCAGCACCGTTCTACGGCATCGACGTCCGCTTTTTCGCCCCGGCGCCGGGGTCGTTCTGCTCCCAGGGCGGGTTGGCTGTAACGGTGGAGGGCAGCTTGCAGCAATGCCAGGAGTGGAAACCAGACGTTGTCGTCGTCGTCGGGGGAATGGTCTGGGAGCGTGCAGAAGCGCCGGATATGGCAGACTTTCTGCGAGCCAGCCGTCTGGGTGGTGCAACCCTCGCGGGGATATGCGGCGGTACACTCGCACTGGCCAGGGCCGGCCTGCTCAATACAATTGCCCACACGTCCAACAGCGTTGATTTTCTGAAGCAGAACGCCGCCAATTATACGGGAGAGGCGCTTTATCAAGGCTGCCCAGGCGCGATGGTGGCCGACCGGATCATCAGTGCGCCTGGCCCTGCACCCGTGAGCTTCACCTGTGCCGTCTTCGAGGCTGCGGGGTTATCGTCAGAGACTGTTTTACAGTTCAAAACGATGTTGGCCGCTGAACATAAATGACGGATGCCGCGAGTCGCGCAGTGGTCATTTGGAGGTCAATGGCTTATTGCCCATGCCCCGCGCCGGACGGGTCTCAACCTCCATTTCTGCGCAGACGAGCCTTGCCGGCTTTTCTCTTCAGGCTCCCCGCCTGCACGGCACTGAGGACTTTCTGAAAGTTCGCGCATTCAATATGCCGCGCAGCAGGGCACGCCGCAGCACGTCGCAGTCCATCGCGTATGGCGCTGAGCTGCTTGATGGTGCGGTCCAGTTCATCAGCCTTTTCGGCCAGCCGCTGGTGATCGATGGCCGGTTGGCCATCCGCGCCCAGCATGGCGGCGATATCGTCCAGGGAAAATGCCGCAGACTGGCCGAGCGTGATCAAGGACAGGCGCTCAAGCACATCCGCAGCAAATACCCGGCTCAGGCCACGGCGGCCTATGGAGCGGATAAGGCCCTTTTCTTCGTAGTACCGCAGGGTTGAAGGCGGCAGGCCGCAGCGGCGTGCCACTTCACCGATACCCATCTCTTTCATGCTTGACCTCAAGGCGGCTTGAACTTGCAGACTGCCGGGATCAAACCGGCCGAAGGCAAGAGGAAATAACATGGAAACAACCGAGAGTGTACTGCGTATGGTGCTGGTTGGGCTGGGGGCCACGCTGATCATGGACCTGTCCGCGTTGATGCAGGCACGGGTATTTGGCTTGGCATCCCTGGACTACAGGCTTGTCGGCCGTTGGCTGGGCCACATGCCCAAAGGGCAGTTTCGCCATGCCTCGATTGTGGCGGCGCCGCGTATCTGGAATGAAAGCCTGATGGGCTGGGTGTTCCATTACCTCACGGGCGGTGTCTTCGCGCTGGTGCTCCTGGGGTTCCAGGGGCCGGGCTGGCTCTGCCACCCAGCGCTGATGCCCGCGTTGCTGACGGGCTTGATCAGCGTGCTTGCACCTTTTTGTATCATGCAGCCCGCCTTTGGTTTCGGCTTCGCCGCCGCCAAGACGCCGGCACCGAACCGGGCCAGGCGCCGAAGCCTTATTGCACACCTCACGTTTGGCGTCGGGCTGTTTGTAGCGGGCTGGCTACTGATCCAACTCTTTCCCGCGCCGGTGTGCCTGGGGCAGGGATGACCTCGTCCGCGTCCACTGATCCGCCACGTCCCCCAGGGTCAAGGGCTCGCCACTCTTGATCCAGGCCATGAATGCCCGATCGAACTTGAACGACTCCCCGCACTCGCCAATCAGGAACTGGCGCACCTTCTGCGTATTCCTGTAGTGCTTGTCCAGCGGGGTGGTACGGGTGATGGGGCCGGAGTGCCAGTTGAAGGTCATTGCCATTCCTTGAGTGATGTGGGTTTCTAACTCAGCAGTTCAATACCGGCGCATAGCGCTCTTCGCGTTTCTTGAAGTGAATCGGTGCCATCGGCACTTTTTCACCGTTCACGAATATAGCCGGGAAGGTGAGGGTGAAGTCATCCATATCGCCTTTACCCAGGGCCGTGCCCTTGCGGCTGCTGCTGGATTGTTCCTTGGGGTCAAAGCCGGTTTTCAGTTGCTCGATACTGACTTGATAGGTCTGGCCTGTCGCCAGCGTTACAGTGACCAATGGTGAATCGGCGCTGACCCACAGCGCCGGGTCGGTCTGTTTATAGGCCGCCCGGCGTTGATCCGGGGTATTCAGGTTGCGCAGGCGCGGGGGGATGTACAGCCGGCCAAACAGGCGCAGTTCGGTATCGGTCGAGCGCAGGTTGCCTGGCCAGCTGGATGTCCCGGGCGGTGCTACATAGACCAGTACGTGAACCCAATCGAGTTCTTGCGAGCGTGGAGCAAAGCTTATCGCGGCTTTCGGGCCGGGGCAGGTACGTTCGAGTAACGCATTTGTGCCGACTGCCGATTGTGGATGCAGATACGGCCCGCTGCTGCATCCAGCGAGCAGCGCCAAGAGGGGATAGAGGATGTAGTGTTTCATAGGGGACCAACTCCATTTGCTGTGCGGGCGACTATGGCATCTCTGCGGTTGATTCTCATCAGCTCTGTGCCGCATTATCCCTGGTTTTTTCAGGACAGACGGGCGCAAGTGAGCGGATGCCGTCACCCTTATCCAGGGATAAACCGATGAAGTACCTTGCCACCTTGAATGCCGCAATCGAACGCTTTCTGTGCCGTTTTACCCGTACCCAGTTCCTGTGCGCCGCCATTGCGCTGACCGTGCTCAACTTCGTATTGGACTACACCGTGGCGTCATACACCTCTATCTACCTGTCCATGCTCAGCGGTTGGCTGTTTGCCATGGGCTTGCTGAGGTTCCGGTCCCAGTGATGAGGCTGTTTGAACCATACCTGAAGCGATGGGACCTGACCGTCGATGGCGATGCATTCGCCTCGCGCAATGGTGATCTACTGCCCGTTCGCCAGCGGGGCATGCCGGCCATGCTCAAAATCTCCCAGGTGGCCGAGGAACAAGCCGGCAGTGTGTTGATGGCCTGGTGGGACGGCGAAGGTGCCGCGCCGGTGCTGGCCCGTGATACCGAGGCCTTGCTGATGGTGCGTGCGCTGGGCTCGGCTTCGCTTATACAGAGGGTCAGTGACGGTCGGGATGACGACGCCACGCGCATCCTCTGCGCCGTCGCCGCGCGTCTGCATGCGCCACGGGCCAGGCCAATTCCCGCCCTGGTCCCCCTGGCGCAGTGGTTCGAGGCGCTATGGCCCGGGGCGGCGAGGTACGGCGGCATCCTGGCACAATGCGCCAGCACGGCACAGGAACTGCTGGCGGCCCCCCAGGATGTCGCGGTACTGCATGGCGATATCCACCATGGCAATGTGCTGGATTTTGGCGCGTCCGGTTGGCTGGCCATCGACCCCAAGGGGCTGTACGGCGAGCGGGGCTTTGATTATGCGAACCTCTTCTGCAATCCCGATGAACGCGCCCTGGCCCCCGAGTGCTTTGCGCGGCGGGTCGAGATCGTTGCCAGTGCCTCGGGTATCGAGCGCCGTCGGCTCCTGCAATGGGTGCTCGCCTGGGCAGGGTTGTCGTTGACCTGGATGCGCGAAGACGGCGATGAGCCGGGAGTTAACCTCGGGGTGGCGAAACTGGCGGCGGCGGCGCTTGCTCGGTGATTAGCGTCATTTAGTTGCGGATAACAGAAAGGTAATTTTCAAGCTACCTTGCCGACAGGGTCGGTTAGTTACTCTCAAGGCTGGAAAAGTAACTTGAGAGATAAAACCGATGAACCTGTTGAAACTAAGTATTGCTGCATTGGCGTTGTCATTGTCCACCGTTGCGCTTGCCACAAGCGGCAGTGATCGTGGGTTTGAGAAGTTGATGAGCGATAACCAGAAAGCCATGGAGGCCTATGCGTTAAAAAAAGGCAAGGACATACCCCAGGTCCAGGACTATCGCTACGGCATGAAACTGGACATCGCCAAGGTGGTCAGCGTGACCCCGACGATCCGCTCCTGCGACATCGTACCCTCGCGCATGACCTTTGAGGATTCGAGCGGCAAGCTCAATACCATCGAATACCAAGTCATGGGGCAGTGCCGTAATAATGGTCGCTGAAAGGTTGCCTTATGACTGTGCAGGCACCGTTGATTGACCGCGAACTGGCGCTACGTTTTCTCACCTGCGCGCGCTGTGCCAGCTTTCGCCAGGCCGCCCGCAGCCTGAATATCCGCACTGCAGAACTGCGCAAGCAACTGGCCCTGTTGGAGGGGCGGCTGGGCAGCCCGCTATTTATCTACCGGGAAAATGCCCTGCGCCTGACCCTCAAGGGCCAGCGCCTGCAAACGCTACTGATGGCGCGGTTTGGCGATGTTCAGCCCCCCGTGGGCACCTTGCCGCAACCGTTGTTGCGCCTGGCCGTGGAAGACTCCCTTATGCGCGATCTGCTGGCGCGTGAGGTGCTGGATTTTATGCGCAAGTACCCGGCGATACAGCTGGAAGTCATCCCGTTGACGGGCGAGCCGACGCGCCAGGCTGATGTCATGGTATGGCTGGCGGATGCCGATCGTCCGCGTCCCTCGCCCGGGTTTGCCATGACCACGCCGCAACGTCTGGCGCGCATTGACTACAGCCCGCATATGGCCAAGCGTTACTGTCGCGGCAACCGTTTGCCGACGCGCATCGCTGATTTATCTGACTTTATGCTGGTGCAAGGCCGCACGAATGCGC
Organism: Pseudomonas sp. ICMP 8385; assembly: GCF_002699915.1. NCBI lineage: Bacteria > Pseudomonadati > Pseudomonadota > Gammaproteobacteria > Pseudomonadales > Pseudomonadaceae > Pseudomonas > Pseudomonas sp. ICMP 8385. The sequence continues at coordinate 20,231 of NZ_LKBY01000130.1, forward strand.
CGGTTGCGGCGTTTGAGCCCTGGAACCGCCTGGTCAAACAGCGCCAGAGGGCGCTGGTCCAGGTGCATTCCCAGGAGTGGGTGCGGGAATGGATCAAGCACAGCGCCTGCGTCGGGTTGTTGCCCAACTACATCACCCGTCTGGATAAAAACCTGCTGGCCCTCACGCCTTTGTTCAGTGAACCCATGGAACGGCTGGCATGGCTGTCCATCGCACCGTTGACCGCCGATCAACCGTATGTACAAACCTTGGTGGCGTTGATTCGCAAAGTCTTTGAAGAGCGGCGTGACTGGTTCGAGAGCGTCATCTGAGTCGGTAATAACTTTAATCATTCTGACATATTCGCTGTGGGCGCCTGGTCGTGTAGTAAGGCCTTTGTTTATAAGGCCTGCCCCGCGGTTCAAGAGCAAAGAATAGCGAATGTCATAAAAGTGTCTTGTAAATACATCCAAACCGTCATCTGGTGTTTGGAAGCTCCCCGTCGCCAAGTAGTACTTAACGATAACGAGGGGAAATAGATGTCGATTAGTTATTCGAAATGCGCAGGACTCACTCAACTCAGCCTGGCCGTGGCGGGCAGCGTATTGGCGTTGTCGGTCCAGGCAGGCACGGTAACCACCGATGGCGCGGACATTGTGATCAAAACCAAGGGCGGCCTGGAAGTGGCCACCACCGACAAGGAATTCAGCTTCAAGTTGGGCGGACGTATCCAGGCCGATTACGCCAGGTTTAATGATTACTACACCCGTAATGGCAACACGGCGGACGCCGCGTATTTTCGCCGGGCCTACCTGGAGTTTGGCGGTACGGTCTACAAGGACTGGAAATACCAGATCAACTACGACCTGTCCCGCAACGTGGGCAATGACAGCACAGGCTACTTCGACGAAGGCAGTGTGACCTACACCGGGTTCAATCCCCTGAATGTAAAAGTCGGGCGTTTCTACACTGACTTTGGCTTGGAGAAAGCCACCAGTTCCAAATGGGTCACGGCCCTGGAGCGTAATCTTTCCTACGATGTGGCGGAGTGGATCAACGATAACTCTGGCATGGGCGTACAGGCCAACGGCGTAGTGGGTGAGATGGCCTACCTGTCCGGCAGCGTGTTCAGCGAAAACAACAACGACACCGATGGCGACAGCGTCAAGCGCTACAACCTGCGCGGTGTGTTCGCCCCGCTGCATGAGTCCGGTAATGTGCTGCACGTGGGGGTGCAATACGCCTACCGTGACCTCAAGGACGCTGCCATCGACACGCGCATCCGTTCACGCATGGGCATGCGTGGCGTCGAGACCAACGGCGGCAACAGCGCCGGCAGCAATGGTACCCGCTCGGTCTTTGGCGGCAGCGCGGCCCAGCAGGGGTTGTGGAAGGACGACTCGGTGTGGGGCCTGGAAGGTGCCTGGGCGCTGGACGCGTTCTCGGTGCAGGGGGAATACCTGCGACGGACCCTCAAGGCCGATGCCGCACAAAATGACATCAAGGCCAGCGGTTATTACGCACAGATGGCCTACACCCTGACCGGCGAGCCACGCATCTACAAACTCGATGGTGCCAGGTTCGACTCCATCAAGCCGCAAAACAAGCAGATCGGCGCCTGGGAGGTGTTCTACCGCTACGACGCGTTCACCGTCGAGGACGACAATGTGGTGGTCAGCACCAATGTGCGCCAGGTTGGCGACAGCGAAGGCAAAGCCCATACCCTGGGCGTCAACTGGTACGCCAACGAGGCGGTCAAGGTCAGCGCCAACTACGTCAAGGCCCGCACGGATAACGTCAGCAACACGGTAGGTGATGACACGGGTGATGGCGTGGTCATGCGCTTGCAATACGTCTTCTAAAACACGCTGGAGCGTTTGGCGCCGATGGGGAGGCCTGTACGCCCATCGGTGCTGACGTGATCAGTCAGCCGTCACAATCGCCAAGGCCAACTGACGGTCCGACATCAACGGCGGGCGGTACGCCGTATGGTAGTAACGCACCGCCTGCTCGAATTGGGCGCCACGTATCTGCCCGTCGGAGCCGACAAACGCCAGGGCATCCGACTTGGCCGGGCCAAAGAAATTGCCGGGATGGGTGGTCAGTTCGGTGGCGATAGAGCTGAACAGCGTGGGGCCGAGCGTGGTCCAGTACATGGCACGGTCGCCCGGCTCCTTGGGCTCCCCGGCCAGCGTCTGAGGGCTGATCGACGCCAATAGGCTGAACGCGAAAACCTTCCATGCCTCCATTTTTTGCCTTCCTTTGCGCGGGGATGGCCGACACCCTAGCAGACTCCTGCCTGTTTAGGGCCGCTGCGCGATCCAACGGGGGCATGCCAGCCTGGGTCAGAAACGATCCAACCGGTAGGCCTGCAGTGCAGGCAAGCCCAGAGGTTGGGGCGCGTAGAGCGGGGTTACCCACTGGGCGATAAGCTCGGCAGTGATCGCCGCTTGGGTCAAGCCCAGGTGTTGGTGCCCGAAAGCAAGCAACACCTTGCCGTCGCACACCCGGTCGATGATCGGCAGCGAGTCCGGCAACGAGGGCCGAAAGCCCATCCACGGGGTGGCGTCCTCAGCCCTCAATTCGTGCCGCAACAGACCGTGGCTCAACCGGTGCAGTTGCCAGGCGCGCTGCATGTTCGGCGGCCGCTCGAGGCCGGCGAATTCCACGGTGCCGGCCAGCCGCAGGCCAGCGGCCATGGGTGTCATGATGAACTTGCGCTCCAGCGAGGTGACGGCGAAGGGCAAGCGGTCTTGCTCATGGGGCAGCATCAGGTGATAACCGCGCTCGGTGTCCAGCGGCACCTTTTTGCCGGTCAGCGCCTGGGTGAGCCTGGCCGAGTGGGCGCCGCAGGCGATCAGCACCTGGCGGGCGGCCAAGCGGCCCTGGTCGGTGATCAATGCAACGCCCTGGGCCTGCAACTGGCCGCCCTGTACCTGCTGCTTGAGAAACTGCACGCCGCTGGCCCTGGCGGCCTCGACCAGTTCGCACACCACGCGATACGGATCGAGGAAATGTCCGGTGTTGGGAAAGAACAAGCCCCCCTGGATCCGCTCGCTTAATTGCGGCGCCGCCTGCTGCACGGCGCCGGCGGACCAGCAGTCCACCGGCACGTTTTGCTGGGTCATGCGTGTTTGCAAACCTTCAATCGCTTGCCGCGATTCGGCACGCTCGAACACCAACAGCGAGCCGTCTTCGCGCATCAACTGTGGCTGGGCGATGTTCGCCAGCAAGCGCTGCCAGGCGCCCAGGCTGCTTTCATTCAGCGCACGGAGGCCCGCGACGGTGCGCTGGTAGGCCGCCGGTCGCAGGTTCAGCAGCAGGCGAGCAAACCAGGGCAGGGCGCGGGGCAGGTATTTCCAGTCCAGGCGCAGTGGGCCCATGGGGTCCATAAGCATGGCGGGCAGACGCATCAGGATCGACAGGTCGGCGATGGGGAACACCTGTTCAGTGGCCAAATGCCCGGCATTGCCGAACGAGGCGCCCATCCCCGGTTCCTGCTGGTCGATGACCACCACGCGCCGGCCCTGGCGCGCCAGTTGCAACGCGCAGGCGACGCCGATGATGCCGGCGCCGACCACCGCAATGTCGGTTTGGGGTTGAAGGTTGTCGGCCATGGTCAGGCTTCTCTCTGGCCGTCGAGCAAGCGCCGCAGCGCCAGCGGGTTGCCGTGTTTCAGGGCCGCGGGCAGCAGGCTGTCGGGGAAGTCCTGGTAGCACACCGGGCGCAGGAAGCGCTGGATCGCGGCGGTGCCGACCGAGGTCGAGCGCGAGTCCGAGGTCGCCGGGAAGGGCCCGCCATGCACCATGGCATCACACACCTCGACCCCGGTCGGCCAGCCATTGACCAGCAGCCGGCCAGCCTTGCGCTCAAGGGTTGGCAGCAAGGCCCGTGCCTGTTCAAGATCGCCCTCATCCAGGTGCAGGGTGGCGGTCAACTGGCCTTCGAGGTGCTCGGTCACTTGGCGCATTTGCGCGTCATCGACACATTGCACCAGCAACGAGGCGGCACCGAATATTTCGGCCTGCAAGTGAGGGTTGGCGAGAAAGTCCTGCGCGTGGGTGACGAACAGTTGCGCCTGGCATTGGTTCGGGCCTTGTGCTGCCAACCCGCTGGCCACGCACTGGGCATGCTCGGCCAGGGCGCCGACGCCCGCTTCATAGGCCTGGAAGATGCCCGGGGTGAGCATGGTCTGCGCCGGGCTGCGTTGCAGCAGGTCGCTGGTGAGGCTGACAAACTGCTCCAACTGTGCGCCTTGCACCGCAATGACCAGCCCGGGATTAGTGCAAAACTGCCCGGCGCCCTGGGTCAACGAGGCGACAAACCCTTGCGCCAGCGCTTCGACGCGCGCCTTGAGGGCGGCCGGGAACAGGTACACCGGGTTGATCGAACTCATTTCCGCGTACACCGGGATCGGCTCCGGGCGCGCCTGGGCCGCCTGGCATAAGGCGATGCCGCCACTTTGCGAGCCGGTAAAGCCTACCGCCTTGATCCGTGGGTCGCTGACCAGGGCAATCCCCACTTCGCGACCCGCGCCGTACAGCAGCGAGAACACACCTTCGGGCAGGCCACACTGCTTCACTGCACGGGCCAGCGCGCGGCCCACCCGTTCGCTGGTGCCGGGGTGGGCGCCGTGGGCCTTGACGATCACCGGGCAACCGGCGGCGAGGGCTGAGGCGGTATCGCCGCCGGCCACCGAGAACGCCAGCGGGAAGTTGCTGGCGCCGAAGACGGCCACCGGCCCCAGTGGCACCTGGCGCTGGCGCAGATCGGCACGGGGCAGGGGCTGGCGCTCCGGTTGGGCGCGATCGACCCGCACATCCAGCCATTCGCCGGCGCGTACGGTACGGGCGAAGGTGCGCAGTTGCTGGCAGGTGCGGCCCCGTTCACCCTGGATCCGCGCGAGGGGCAAGCCGGTTTCGGCCACGGCGCGTTCGAGCAGTTCATCGCCGAGGGCTTCGATTTCGTGGGCGATGGTTTCGAGCAGTTGAGCACGCGCCGCCAGGGACGTTTCGCGGTAGCTGTCGAAGGCTGACCACGCCAGCGCGCAGGCCTGGGCCACCTGCTCGCTGGAAGCGCCGGGATAGGCCGGCTCCAGCACAGTGTTGGTGGCCGGGTTGATCGCCCGGATGGCGGCGCGGGTGCCGGGAAGGGAGTGCTGACCGATCAGCAGGTTGCCTGTCAGAGTCATGGCCTGTTCCTGAAAAAAGAGGGGGCGCCGCTGTGTGTGTAGCCGCGGCGTACGAGCCGTCAGTCGACGTTCTGTTCTGCCGACCAGTTGGCGTACCACTGGCGGAACAGCGCGTACTGGTGCTCGGCATACCGGCGCTGGGCATCGCTGAGCGCATCGCTCTCGTTGAAATGCAGGCTGTATTCCCGGTCGCCATTGAGCACCATCAAGTGCTTGTAATAGAGCACCAGGTCGCAGCCTTCATCGAAGGACGACAGCACCGCCAGTGCCGCCTCCAGCTCGCGGGCCTGGCGCCGGGCCTTGGCATCGCCCTTGGCGGCTTTCTTGCTCAGGGCCACCAGTTGCAGGACTTCCCGTGGCAGGGCGTTGCCGATACCGGTGATCGCCCCAGTGGCGTTGCAGTTGACGAAGCCGTGCACCACTTGGGTATCGACACCGACCATCAGGGTCACGTCATCGTCCTGGGAGGTGATGTGTTCGGCTGCATAGCGCAGGTCGGCGCCGCCGCCGAATTCCTTGAAGCCGATCAGGTTCGGGTACTCGCGGCGCAGCTCGAAGAACAGGTCGGCGCGGGTGGCAAAACCGTAGTAGGGGCTGTTGTAGATCACCGACGGCAGGTTCGGCGCGGCACTGAGGATCGCCGCGAAGTGGGCTTTTTGCGCGGTGGCCGAAGCGCCACGGGACAGCACCCTTGGGATGACCATCAAGCCATGGGCGCCGACCTTGGCCGCGTGGACCGCATGGGCAATGGCCTCACGGCTGTTGACCGCGCCGGTGCCGACGATGGTCGGGATGCCGGCGGCCACCAGGCGCGCCACGCCTTCCTGGCGCTGGGCTTCGGTGAGCAACGGCCAGTCGCCCATGGAGCCGCAATACACCACGGCGCTCATGCCGATCTCGATCAGCTCGCGGCCCTTGGCGACCAGGGCGTCGAAGTCCGGCTGGCGCTCGGCGGTGCACGGGGTCATCAGGGCCGGGATGCAGCCGGTGAAAATGTTATCGCTCATGCTTCTATCTCCTTGGAAGGGTCTGTTTAAACGTTGCCGGGTGCGCAAATGCCCCAGGCAAAGGGGTCTTGTTCATCGATCAATAAGGTGCTGTCGGCGGTCATATAGGCGCGGCCGGTGATGAAGGGGCGGATGCGTTCGCCCTCCCATTCAAAGTGGCCCTGGAACTGGCTGGCGGTGATGCTGGCTTGCACCCAGGGCTCGCCGGCCTGAAGTTTTCCATCGGCGGCCAGGCACGCCAGCTTGGCGCTGGTGCCGGTGCCGCAGGGCGAGCGGTCGTAGGCTTTGCCGGGGCACATGACGAAGTTGCGGCTGTCGGCCTGGTCGTCATCGGCGAACAGTTCGATATGGTCGATCAGCGCGCCGTCTGCGCCATGGATGCCCTGGGCTTCGAGGGCCTTGAGCAGCGCCCAGGTGAAGTCGGTCAAGGCCTCGACATTGCCCATGTGCAGCGCCTGGCCGTGCTCGGACACCAGGAAAAACCAGTTGCCGCCCCAGGCGATATCGCCATACACCCGGCCATGCCCCGGCACCTCCACCGGCACCTGCTGGCGATAGCGATAGGCGGGTACGTTGCGCAGGGTGACGGCGCCGTCCTCATGCAAGGTGGCGCTGACCGGGCCCACTGGCGTGTCGATACTGTGCACCCCCGGTGCGATGTGCCCCAGGTAGTGCAACGAGGCAACCAGGCCGATGGTGCCGTGGCCACACATGCCGAGGTAGCCGGCATTGTTGAAAAAAATCACCCCACAGGTGGCCCCCGGCGTGACCGGCTCGCAGTACAGCGCGCCGACCAATACATCGTTGCCACGGGGCTCCAGCAGGCAGGCGCGGCGCCATGGGTCATGCTCGGTGCGCAGGTTTTCGAGTTGCTCGGCGATGGTCTGGCCGGCCAGCTGTGGGAAGCCATTGATGATCAGGCGCGTCGGTTCGCCGCCGGTATGGGAGTCAATCACATGCAGTCGTTTCATCCAGCTATTCCTTGGTGATTGGCCGGTTACGCGTTCGCCGGGTGCAGGCTGCTCGCGGGCAGCACGGCTTCGCTTTCGTCGTCTTCGTGTTCCAGTTCCACCAGGTGCGCCGGCACGCCGGTGGCGGCGCCCCAGTAGTAGATCCCCAGCGCGCAGGCGGCGACGACCAGGGTGTCGAAGGGATGGCTGAGCACGCCCAGGCCGCCAAAACTGCCGAGCTTCGACAGCACCATGGTCACCGCGTAGAAGCCGATCAACCATGCGCTGGAGCGCACTTGCCGGGCGATGTCCAGGTGCTGGGTCGGCACCAGGCGGCGGCACAGCAGGTACACCCCAAACATTACGATTTGCAGGCCCAGCAGCCACGACACGGTGTTCCAGCCCGACCAGTAGACGATCAGCGCGGCGATGATGAACGACAGCGGGCCCAGCACAGCCATCCACTTGACCCGGAACGGGCGCGGCATGTCCGGCGCATTGCGCCGCAGCGCCGCCACGCACACCGGGGCCACGGCGTAGCTCAACACCAGGGCGGCGGACACCACATTGATCAGCGCCTCCCAGGACGGAAACGGCAGGGTCCAGAACACCGACAAGCCAAAGGTCAGCCACAGCGCCGGGCGCGGGATGCCGGACTTCTCATCGATGCGCGTGAAAATCTTGAAGAAGGTGCCTGTCTGCGCCCAGCCATAGATCACCCGTGGCGTGGCGTTCATATAGATATTGCCGCAGCCGCTGGGGGAGATCACCGCGTCGGCCACCACCAGGTAGGCCAGCCACCCCACGCCCAGGGCCAGGGCGATATCGCGATAGGGCAGGGCCAGTTCCTTGCTGATGCCGGCCCAGCCATTGGCGAGCATTTCGGTGGGCACGCCGCCGAGGAAGGCCACTTGCAGTAGCACGTAAATCGCCGTGGACAGCAGCACCGAAAGGATCAGGGCAATGGGAATGGTGCGTTGCGGGTTTTTCACTTCGCTGGCCACCGAGATGATCGGCGTCAGCCCCAGATAGGCAAAAATCACCCCGCCGGCGGACACCGCCATTTCAATCCCCGACAGGCCAAACGGGGCGAAACCCTGGGAGTGGAAGTTGGCCGGCTTGAAGAAGGTGAATAGCACGCCGATCACCAGCAGCGGCACGATGAACTTGAAAATACTGACCAGGTTATTGGCGATGGCAAAGGTCTTGACGCTGCGGTAGTTGAGCACGAAAAACAGGCAGAGCAGGCCGAACTGCACCAGCCAGCCCAGGGTGGTGGGGTCGCTGGAGCCGGCTTTGGTCAACTCGGGAAACCAGGCGGCGGCGTACTGCCTTGAGGCGACCACTTCAATCGCCACCAGGCTGGAAAACGCGATTAGGGTGATAAAACCCATCAGGTAGCCCAGCAGCGGGCCGTGGGAATACACCGGGTAGCGCACCACGCCCCCGGCACGGGGCAGGGCAGCGCCCAATTCGCAATACACAATGCCCAGCAACAGCACCGCAAAACCGCCGAGCAACCAGGAAAAAATCCCCGCCGGACCGGCAATCGACGACACATGGCTGGCGGCAAACAACCACCCGGAACCGAAGATGGCTCCCAGGCCGATAAAGGTGAGGTCGATCAGGGACAGCTGTTTCTTGAACTTGCCTTGGGCTGACATAGCGGCGCCTTCTTGTGGGTTATTGGATAGGCCTGCAGTGGCGCTACAGTGAACCGATCAGCCTGCCGGCGATTGATGTTTTGCGCGGTTATCAATGACGAATTCAGCACAATTGCCAGGCGCGCAACGGCGCTCGACAGGGGCCAGGTCATCGGGCAATCTGCTGGCGGGCGAGGCGATCGATGAGGCGGTGAGCGGCATGATGCACAACGCGTTTGCAACCCTGTGCCAGGGCGACGAGCCGCGCCCACACAGCCTCGAACAGCTGCTGGCGGGCGTGGCCATGCTGTTGCCGATGCTCGATGTGATCCCCAATGCGACGATGTTTATCAAGGATGTGCAGGCGCGCTACGTCATGGCCAACCGCACCCTGGTGCAGCGTTGCGGCTTGAAAGACCGGCGCCCGCTCCTGGGCAAGACCAGCGCCCAGGTATTCCCCGCACAGTTAGGGCCGGGCTATACCGAACAGGACCGGCGTGTGCTGGAGCAGGGCCTGGTGCTGGAGGATCAACTGGAATTGCACCTGTATGGCAGCCGCGAACCGGGATGGTGCCTGACCCATAAATGGCCGTTGTACAACCGCGAGGGCGCGATCATTGGCCTGGCGGGGATTTCTGTGGACCTGCAATCGGCCAGCGAAAAACACCCGGCCTATCAGCGGTTGGCGGCGGTGGACGAACACATCCGCGCCCACTTCAACCAGCGCGTGACCTTGGGTGAACTGACGCGCATCGCCGGCACGTCGGTGGCTCAGCTGGAGCGCTACTGCAAACGCGTGTTCCACCTGACCCCCCGGCAGATGATCCAGAAAGTACGCCTGGAACATGCCCATCGCCTGTTGCATACCGAGTTGCCGATCACCGAAGTGGCCTTGCAGTGCGGCTACACCGACCACAGTGCATTCACCCGCCAGTTCAAGGCGTTGACGGGGTTTACGCCGCGTCAGTATCGGCAGGCCACCAGCCAATGAGTGGACGCAAATCCCTGTGGCTGGCTTGCCAGCGATAGCGGCGGGTCAGCCAGCATCCCTCCCAGCCATGCCGCCGCCATCGCAGCCTCGCTGGGGCTCGACAGCTCCCACCTCGATCTTCAGGGTTTGGAGGATTGCATTTCAGCTGCCACCGCAGGATGCATACNTGGGGCAGACAGCATCCCTCCCAGCCATGCCGCCGCCATCGCAGCCTCGCTGGAGCTCGACAGCTCCACCTCGATCTTCAGGGTTTGGAGGATTGCATTTCAGCTGGCACCGCAGGATGCATACGGTACTCAATGTACTGAAGATCCAAGGTGGGAGCTGGCTTGCCTGCGATAGCGGCGGGTCAGCCAACATCCCTCCCAGCCATGCCACCGCCATCGCAGCCTCGCTGGGGCTCGACAGCTCCCATCTCGATCTTCAGGGTTTGGAGGATTGCATTTCACTGCCACCGCAGGATGCATACGGTATTCAATGTACTGAAGATCCAAGGTGGGGGCTGGCTTGCCAGCGATAGCGCTGGGTCAGCCAGCATCCCTCCCAGCCATGCCGCCGCCATCGCAGCCTCGCTGGAGCTCGACAGCTCCCACCTCGATCTTCAGGGTTTGGAGGATTGCATTTCAGCTGCCACCGCAGGATGCATACGGTACTCAATGTACTGAAGATCCAAGGTGGGGGCTGGCTTGCCAGCGATAGCGGTGGGTCAGCCAGCATCCCTCCCAGCCATGCCGCCGCCATCGCAGCCT
>NZ_LKBY01000131.1:0-30338 GCF_002699915.1 Pseudomonas sp. ICMP 8385
TTGCCTGCATGCGGATACTGCTTATCAGACTGAATGCCATGCTGCGTGACGGCACCGAATGGAGGTGACGAATGGCATGTTGAAGACAGTTGCTCCCACCTGTGGGAGCCGGGCTGAACGCGATGGGGCCCTCATCGACGCCAAAAACCTCAGCCCTTTCCTACAAGCCGCAAAAAAATACCCCCCGGTTCGTTAGTCGCCAGCCCCTCCAATGCATTAAAGTAAGCGCCCCAGGCCTTGGCGTTTTTCACAATCCCCAGGCTCATCTTTCCAGGAACCGTCATCGATGGAACATCGTGAAGCGCTGCTCGCGCTGCGAACCTTTCTTTCTACGCAGATTCTCGGCCAGGAAAAACTCATTGAGCGCCTGCTCATTGCCCTGCTCGCCGATGGTCATATGCTGGTAGAAGGCGCTCCCGGCCTGGCCAAGACCAAGGCCATCAAGGAGCTTGCCGAAGGGATCGAAGCACAGTTCCATCGTATCCAGTTCACCCCCGACCTGTTGCCCGCCGACATCACCGGCACCGAGATCTATCGCCCGGAAACCGGCAGCTTCGTGTTCCAGCAAGGGCCGATCTTCCACAACCTGGTGCTGGCCGACGAAATCAACCGCGCCCCGGCCAAGGTGCAGTCGGCCCTGCTCGAAGCCATGGCCGAGCGCCAGGTCAGTGTCGGGCGTAGCACCTACGAGCTGTCGCCGCTGTTCCTGGTCATGGCCACGCAGAACCCCATCGAGCAGGAAGGCACCTATCCCCTGCCCGAAGCCCAGCTCGACCGCTTCCTGATGCACGTCAAGATCGGCTTCCCCGATGCCGCCGTAGAGCGGCGCATCCTGCAACAGGCCCGGGGCGAAGCCCTCAACGGCGAGACCAAGCCCGAGCGGCGGGTCAGCCAGCAGGCGATTTTCGCCGCGCGCAAGGAAATCCTCGGCCTGTACATGGCCGATGCCGTGGAGGAATACCTGGTGCAACTGGTCATGGCCACGCGCACGCCAGCCAAATTCGACCCGGAAATGGCCGAGTGGATTGCCTATGGCGCCAGCCCCCGGGGCTCGATTGCCCTCGACCGCTGCGCCCGGGCCCATGCCTGGCTGGCCGGGCGCGACTTTGTCAGCCCGGAAGATATCCAGGCGGTGCTGTTCGACGTCTTGCGCCACCGCATCATCCTGTCCTTTGAAGCCGAAGCGGCCGGCATCGACCAGGACCGCGTGGTGCAACGCATTCTCGACGTCGTAGCCGTCGCTTGATCCCCATGAATGCCGGCGACGGGATCCGTGTCAGCCTCAGCGAATTGATCGAGATGCGCCATCGCGTGCGCGAAGTGCAGCTGTTTTCCACGCCCAGCCAACGCAGCCCGTTGATCGGCCTGCACCACTCCAAGCTGCGCGGGCGTGGCGTGGATTTCGACCAGGTGCGGGTGTACCAGGCCGGCGACGATGTGCGCACCATCGACTGGCGCGTCACCGCCCGCACCCAGGAGCCCCACACCAAGCTGTTCCATGAAGAGCGGGAGCGGCCGATCTTTATCATGGTGGAGCAAAGCTGCCGGCTGTTTTTCGGCTCCGGGCTGATGTTCAAGTCGGTCCTCGCCGCCCAGGCCGCGAGCCTGATCGGCTGGGCCGCGCTGGGCCACAATGACCGGGTCGGCGGGTTGGTGTTCGGTGACAACGAGCACTACGAAATCAAACCCCGGCGCAGCAAGCAAAGCCTGCTGCAACTGCTCAACCGCCTGGTGCGGGTCAACCAGAGCCTCAACACCGAGAGCCGCCCCGAAGCCGATGCCCTGGGCATGGCCCTGCGCCGTGGCCGCGAAGTGCTGCGCCCGGGGAGCCTGGTGATTGTGATCTGCGATGAACGCGCCCTGACTGACGGCGCCGAGCAGCAACTGAGCCTGTTGTCGCGCCATTGCGACCTGTTGCTGCTGCCAGTCTCAGACCCGCTGGACCACGCCCTGCCCGCCGCCGGGCTGCTGCGGTTTGCCGAGCGCGGCGCGCAGTTGGAAATCGACACCTTGAACTTCGAGCTGCGCCAGGCCTACAAGGCCCAGGCCGAAGCGCGCAGTGCCCGCTGGGAATTGCTCGCGCAAAAACTGCGGGTACTGCTGATGCCATTGAGCACCCAGAGCGAAATGGTCGAGCAACTGCGTGAATACCTCAACCCGCAACGCCCGGTGAAAAAGCCATGAACCGCCTGGACTCGTTGCAACCGCTGATCGCCCCGCCGGCCATTGGCTTCTGGCCGCCGGCGCCGGGTTGGTGGCTGTTGCTGGCACTGATCCCCCTGGCGGGCTGGGGCCTGTGGTGGCTGCGGCGTTTCCTGCCAGCCAGGCGCCCTCTGGCGCGGGCCGAACAACCCCTGGACCCGCTACGCATCGCCGCCCTCGCAGAACTGGCACTGATGCCCAAACCCTACGACGGCGCCCCGGCCGGCGCCTGGCTGCAGCAGCTCAACGGCCTGCTCAAGCGCCTGTGCCGCAACGACTACCCCTACAGCCAGAGCCACACCCTCAACGGGCGCAAATGGCTGGCCTTTCTCGACAACCGCTGCCCGGCGGCCGGCCTCACGCGCTGGATGGTCCTGGTGGAAGGCGCCTACAAGCCCGAATGCAAACTCGACGACAAGGCCATCGCCGGCCTGACGCAAGCGGTCGACACCTGGATTCGCAAACATGTTTGAGTTCGCCTGGCCGTGGGTCTTTGCCCTGTTGCCCTTGCCGTGGGTGATGCGCCTGATCCTGCCGGTGGCCGACAGCGGCGAGCCGGCCCTGAAAGTCAGCTTTTTGGGCGACCTCGAAGGCCTGGCCCGGCGCCGTGCGCGCATCAACCTGCCAGGCTGGCGCCAACAAGCGCCGTTCGTGGTGCTGTGGCTGTTGCTGCTGAGCGCCGCCGCCCGCCCGGAATGGCTCGGCGAGCCGCTGCCGATTGCCGCCAGCGGCCGCGACCTGCTGGTGGCGGTGGACGTGTCGGGTTCCATGGACTTCCCCGATATGCAATGGCAGGACGAAGACGTCAGCCGCCTGAGCCTGGTCAAGCACCTGTTGGGCGACTTTCTCGAAAGCCGCGAGGGTGACCGCGTCGGCCTGATCCTGTTTGGCAGCCAGGCCTATCTGCAAGCACCGCTGACCTTCGACCGGCGCACCGTGCGCACCTGGCTGGATGAGGCGCGCATCGGCATCGCCGGGAAAAACACCGCGATTGGCGACGCCATCGGCCTGGCCCTCAAGCGCCTGCGCCAACGCCCGGCACACAGCCGGGTGCTGATCCTGGTCACCGACGGCGCCAACAATGGCGGCGAAATCGACCCGCTGACCGCCGCCCGCCTGGCCGCCGCAGAAGGCGTGAAGATCTACCCCATCGGCATTGGCGCCAACCCCGAACAGACCGGTAGCCTGGGCATGCTCGGCCTCAATCCCAGCCTCGATCTGGATGAGCCGGCGCTCAAGGCCATCGCCGAGGCTACCGGCGGGCAGTATTTCCGCGCCCATGACGGTGCCGAGCTGCAAGCGATCAAGCAAACCCTCGACCAGTTGGAACCGGTGGCGCAACAGCCGACCCAGGCCCGCCCGGCCCAGGCGCTGTATAGCGGGCCGCTGGCCTTGGCGCTGTTGCTCAGCCTGCTGCTGGTGATCCAGGAACGCTGGCCGGACAAAGCCCTGCAACGGCTGCTCAATAAACTCTCGACCCAGGGCCATTTCCTGCAACAGCACCCGCAATGGCGCCAACGCCTGAAACGCCTGCGCTTGCGGAGGCGTCGATGATCGCTTTATGGCCGCACTGGTTACGCCCCTGGTGGCTGTTGCTGCTGCCCGTGCTCGGCTGGTTGCTGTGGCAACTGTGGCATCGGCAAAAACGCGCCGGGCGCTGGCAGATGCTCCTGCCGCCGGCCTTCCACGCCGCCCTGCTCAGAGGCGGCAATGGTCGGGAAAGCAAATCGCCATGGCTGCTGCTGGGCCTGGCCTGGCTGCTGGCGCTGCTGGCCTTGCTCGGCCCCGGCTGGCAACGGGTCGAGCAGATCAGCCAGAAACCCGCCGACCCGCTGGTGGTGCTGCTGGAACTGACCCCCGAGATGCTCGCCACCGACAGCCCGCCCAACCGCCTGGAGCAGGCACGGCGCAAGCTGGTGGACCTGCTGCAGGCACGCAGCGATGCGCAGACCGCCATCGTCGTGTATGCCGGCAGCGCCCACACACTGGTGCCGCTGTCCGACGACCTGGCCACCAGCCGCAACCTGCTGGAAGCCCTGCGCCCGTCGATCATGCCCGAGGCCGGCCATCGCGCTGACCTGGCGGTGGAAAAAGCCCTGGGCCTGCTCAAGCACGGCGGCCTGGGCCAGGGCCGCCTATTGTTGATTGGCTCGTCGCTGTCCAAGCAGGAGCGCCAGGGCATTCGCCTGCTGCTGCAAGGCCAGGCGCCGAGCCTGTCGATCCTCGGCATCGGTAGCCGTGAAGGCACGCCGGTGACCCAGGAAAGCGGCGAGTTCCTCAAGGACGAACAAGGCGCGATCCTGATCCCACGCCTGGACAGCCCGACCCTCAAGGCCTTCGCCAGCGAAATGGGCGGCCGCTATCGCCAGGTGCGCCTGGACGACAAGGACCTGCGCAGCCTGGGCCTGCTGGACGGCCCGCAAACCCTGCGCGACGACGGCCAGCGCCTGCAACTGGACACCTGGGCCGACCAGGGCTACTGGCTCTTGCTGCCCCTGCTGCTGCTCGCCGCCTGCGCCGGGCGCCGTGGCTGGCTGTTCTGCCTGCCGCTGCTACTGCTGGCGGCGCCGCAACCGAGCTACGCGTTCAGCTTTGATGACCTGTGGCTGCGCCCCGACCAACAGGGCCAGTACCTGCTCAAGCACAAACGCCCGGCCGAAGCCGCCGAACACTTTGAAAACCCGCAGTGGCAAGGAGTGGCCCTGTATGAAGCAGGCAACTACGCCGAAGCGGCGCGGCGCTTTGCCCAGGGCAGTGATGCCTATGCCCACTACAATCGGGGCAATGCCCTGGCCCGCGCCGGCGAGCTGGAAGCCGCAATAGATGCCTATGAACAGGCCCTGGAAGCCCAGCCAGACTTGCAACCGGCCCTGAAAAACAAAGCCCTTGTCGAAAGCCTCTTGCTCGAAGAGCCAGAGCCCGAGCCGCCAGCGCCGGCAAAAAACGAGGATGACGAATCCACCCAACCCGGCCAGACTGCGCAACCAGGCGATAACAGCCAGCAGGCCAACGGTGGCGAGCAATCGCCCCAGGGCGCGGGCCAGGCAAGTACGGCGGAGAAACCCACCGGCCCCCAGCCAGCTGCGGGCAACAACGAAGTACCCGGCAGCGAACTGGGCGACGAACAGACCACCACGCCGCCCTTGCGCCCAACCAATGCCAACCTCGACGAGGAGCACCGCCAGGCCCTGGAACAATGGCTGCGACAGATCCCGGACAACCCCGGCGAGTTGTTGCGACGCAAATTCTGGTACGAACAGCAACAACATCAGGACAAGACTCGATGAACCGCTGCACCCCACTTTTCTTATGGCTAGCGCTGTGGGCCGGTCACGCCCAGGCGGCCGACCTGGCCGCCAGTATCGACCGCAGCCGTGTCAATTCCGGGGAAACGGTGGAGCTGACCATCGAGTCCAACGACGTCACCCAGTTCGGCAAGCCGGACCTGTCGCCCCTGGCCCCGCTGTTCGATATACGCGGCACCCGCCAGATCAACCAGCTCACGACCCTCGATGGCAGCAACCACGCCACGACTCGCTGGATCATCACCCTGCAACCCAAGACCCGCGGCAACGTGCTGATCCCGCCACTGCAACTGGGCGCGCTCACCACCCAGCCCATCAGCCTGCAAGTGGTGCAAACCCAGGGCCAGGACAGCGACAACCAGCTGGAGCCGGTATTCATCGAAGCCAGCCTCGACCAGGACAGTGTGTACGTGCAGGCCCAGGCCCTGCTGACCGTGCGCATCTACCATTCGGTGGCGCTGTATGACGACAGCAGCCTGACGCCCTTGCAGTTGCCTGACGCCCGGGTCGAGCCTGTGGGCGATTCACGCACCTACGAAAAAGTCATCAACGGCGTGCGCCATGGCGTGATCGAAATGCGCTACGGGATCTACCCACAACACAGCGGGCAACTGCTGATCCCCGCGCAAATATTCAGCGCCACTCTGGTCGACCCACGCCCGGCCCAGGGCACCGCGCCCCAGGCCCCCAGGCCCGGCAAGCTGCTGCATGTCAATTCCACCGAGATCCCCCTGACGGTCAAGCCCAAGCCCGCCCTGTATCCCGCGGACGCCCCTTGGCTGCCGGCGCGCAGCCTGAGCCTGGGCGAAAGCTGGAACCCGGAACCTGCGAACGTGCAGGTCGGCGACTCCCTGACCCGCATCCTCACCCTCAAGGCCGAAGGCCTGGCCAGCGCCCAGTTGCCCGCGCTGCCAAGTACCGAAATCGCCGGCCTGCGGCGCTACCCCGACCAGCCGGTGTTGAGCAACCAGAACAGCGAACGCGGGGTGATCGGCAGCCGCGAAGACCGCGAAGCCCTGGTGCCCAACCGCGCCGGCGCCCTGGAATTGCCTGCCGTGGAAGTGGTGTGGTGGAACACTCACGAAGACCACCTGGAACGCACCAGCCTGCCGGCCCGCACCCTGCAGGTGGCGGTCAACCCGAGCCTGGTGGTGGACACCCCGGCCACCCCCACCGTGATCACCGCGCCGGACGATGGCCGCCTGTGGATCTGGCAGCTCACCAGCCTGCTCCTGGCCTGCACCACCCTGCTCGGCTTCGGCCTGTGGTGGCGCGCCCGCTCACGCCCGGCGATCCAGCGCGCCGCCCAGACCGGCCCCAGCCCGCGAACCCTGCTCGACGACCTCAAGCGCGCGAGCCAGGCCAATGACCCCCAGGCCACACGCCAGGCATTGGATGCGTGGGCACGCCAGCAACCGGAAACCCTGGCAGACATGGCGGCGCGTTTTGTACCACTGTCCGATGCGCTGGACGGGTTGAACGGCGCGCTCTACAGCGAAAGCGGCCAGTATTGGCAGGGCGAAGAGCTGTGGCGGGCGGTCAAGGCCATTCCCATGGCCGAACGCGAGCAGACCCCGGTGGCCGACAGCACCAGCCTGCCGCCGCTGTATCCCAAGTAACCGTAACCTCCTTGAGATAACACTGGCCTAGATGTGGGAGGGGGCTTGCTCCCGATAGCGTCGTGTCAGTCAGCTTAGCTATCACTGATCCGCCGCCATCGGGAGCAAGCCCCCTCCCACATTTGACCTGCGCTGTCTGACATGCATTGTTAAAGGCCAGCAATCCATATCCCTTTAATTTGCAGGACGTTTCCTAGACAATCCTTCGGCCTTGCGCCTGCCCAGTCCACTGGCTAGCCTTCGCTCCGTCGCTGCATATCAGCGATCGGGTGTGAGAACCTGTGAACCAGTAGGCGCCAACTGCACCATGCTCTATGGCGGCTGTGTGCGGGCAGACTTCGGTCTGGCCGGAGTCCTACTGTCCGGTATTCTCACCCTGCACATAGCTGCCACCTTTTTGTCGAGTGAGACCGACATCGGGATGGCTCCCTTTTCAGTAGGAGCTTATGCATGAACAAAATCGTCCCCGACCCACCCCGCTTTACCCCCGACCACGAAATCTTCGACCGCGCCCTGGGCCACTACCTGCAACCCGCCTCGCCCCCGTCCTTCACCGTGCATCAAGACCTCAGTTTTGAAGACGCCCTTGCCCAAATCAGCGACCTGCTGCGCTGCGCAGCCGCCACTGCAGCCGGCACCACCCAGGGGCTGACCGGCAATCAACGGCACATGGCAGGCGCCACCGAACACTTGATAGACCAGGCCAGCATTCTGGCCGAGCGTGCGCTGGACTGTCTCAAACCGCAGTGACCCCCGATAACACGGGAAGCCTGAAGGAACGCGGCGGGCTTGCGTTTTTCGCGAGCAAGCCCGTTCCTACAGGGTGCGCCGGTATTGGCTTTACTGGTCGGGAGCCGGCCCGGTAAATGTGTGCTTCGAGTGCGCGCCAAGCGCAGAGACTTCAACATCCAGCGCTATCTGCTTGTCCGAACTCGCGTTCCTGGCCTCCTCGGCTGGCGCCTGGGCTTCGGTTTTTGCTCTCGGCCTGTTTTCAGGCACCACAGGGATGGGGTTAGTGAAAAGATGGTGAAGACCGCCGGGAAAATTCAAACTCATACGTAACACTCCGTGTATACAGCCCATAGATACCCCCACAACGGGGGCCCCTTATTCAGTGGTGCCTGGCCACGCTTGGTTCCATTCCCCGGCGCCAGGCCGGCATTTACAGGTAAACTCCCCTCCTTTCTCTATTCCCCACGGAGTTCGCCTTGCGTCTGTTTCACACCTCCGACTGGCACCTGGGCCAAAACCTCCACGGCCAGGAACGCGACTTCGAGCACGCTTGTTTCCTCGACTGGCTGCTGAGCCAGCTCAAGCAGCACAGCCCCGATGTGCTGCTGATCGCTGGCGATATCTTCGATACGGTCAACCCGCCGCTCAGGGCCCAGGAGCGTTTGTATGACTTCATCATCAACGCCCATGAACAAAACCCCGACCTGACCATTGTGATGATCGCCGGCAACCACGACTCCGGCTCGCGCATTGAGCTGCCGGCGCCATTGATGCGGCGTTTGCGCACCCATGCCCTGGGCCGGGTGCTGTGGCTCGATGACGGGCAACTGGATGTGGAGCGCTTGCTGATTGCCCTGCCGGACAAAACCGGCGCCGTGGCGGGCTGGTGCCTGGCGCTGCCGTTCCTGCGCCCGGCGGAAGTCACCGGTGCGCTGCTAGGTGACGATTACCTCAAGGGCATCGGCCAGGTGCATGAGCGCCTGATCGCCGCGGCCAATGCCAAGCGCCAGCCGGGCCAGGCGCTGGTTGCCATCAGCCACGCACATATGGCCGGCGGCTCGGTCTCGGAAGACTCCGAGCGCAGCCTGATCATCGGCAATGCCGAGGCGCTGCCGGCCAGTCTGTTCGATGCCAGTGTCAGCTATGTCGCCCTCGGCCATTTGCACAAGCCGCAGCGGGTCAATGGCGAGGAGCGCCTCCGTTATTGCGGCTCGCCGATCCCGCTGTCGTTCTCCGAAATCAGCTATCAACACCAGATCCTCGACGTGCAGCTGGAGGGGGCAACCCTGGTCAGCGTCGAATCGCGCCTGATCCCCCGCGCCGTGCACCTGCAACGCCTGGACGCCGCGCCCCTGGCCGAGATCCTCCAGCAACTGGCGCAGCTGCCCGACGTCGACCTGCTGGCCGACACCCAGCGCCAGCCGTGGCTGGAGGTGCGGGTGCGCCTCGACGAACCCCAGCCGGACCTGCGCCAGCAAGTGGAAAACGCCCTGCTGGGCAAGGCCGTGCGCCTGGTGCGCATTGCCGCCGAGTACGCCGGCAGCGGCGCGCGCCAGGAGCACGGCGAAGAGCCGTTGATCGAACTCGACCAGCTCACGCCCCAGGAACTGTTCAGCCGCGCCTGGCAGGAAAGCTATGGCAGTGACGTGGACGAACAGACCCTCAAGGATTTCGCCGTGCTGCTCCACGACGTGCAACACGAGGAGCAACTGCCATGAAGATCCTCGCCATCCGCCTGAAAAACCTTGCGTCCCTGGCCGGGCCATTCGAGATCGACTTTACCGCCGAGCCCCTGGCCAGCGCCGGTCTGTTTGCGATCACCGGGCCCACCGGCGCCGGCAAAAGCACCTTGCTCGATGCCTTGTGCCTGGCGCTGTTTGGCGCCGTGCCACGCCTGGGCGATACCGGCCAGGCAAAAATGCCCGATGCCGATACCGATATTTCCATCGGCGACCCGCGCACCCTGATCCGCCGCGGCACCGGCGGCGGGTATGCCGAGGTGGACTTTATCGGCGTCAGCGGCCGGCGCTACCGTGCGCGCTGGGAAGCCAACCGCGCCCGCGACAAGGCCAGCGGCAAGCTGCAGAACAGTCGGCAAAGCCTGATCGACCTGGACAGCGAGCAACTGCTGGCCAGCCAGAAGACCGAATACAAGACGCAACTGGAGCTGGCCCTGGGCTTGAACTTTGAACAGTTCACCCGTGCGGTGCTGCTGGCGCAAAGTGAGTTCAGCGCCTTTCTCAAGGCCAACGATAACGAGCGCAGCGAACTGCTGGAAAAGCTCACCGACACCGCGCTCTACACCCAGTTGGGCCAACGGGCATTCATCAAGGCCCGGGAGGCCAAGGAAGCCCACAGGCTGCTGCAAGAGCAGGCCAGCGGCGTCACGCCGTTGCCAGCCGAGGCCCGCGCCGAGCTGGATCAACAATTGAGCACGGCCCAGCAGCAACTCAAGACCCAGCAGGCACAGCTCAAGCAACTGGAACTGCAACACACCTGGCTCAAGGAACTGCGCGAGTGGCAGGAACGCCAACACAGTGCAGTCGAGCAATTGCAACAGGCCGAGCAGGCGTGGCACGCCCAGGGCCCGCAACGCCTGGATTTGAGCCGCCTGGAGCAACTGGCGCCGCAGCGCCATCAGTTTGCGCGGCATCGCGAACTGACCGGCCAGTTGCAACCCCTGGCCGCGCAGATCCGCCAGCACCTTGAGCAGCAAACCGCCCTGCACGCACGCCAGGAGCAACTGCAACAGCAGCAAGCCAGCGCACACAACGCCTTGGCCGCCGCCCTGCAACAGCAGACCGAGGCGGTGCCGTTGCTGCGCCAGGCCTTTGAGGAGCAAAGCACCCTCGCCCGCCTGACCCGCGAGCGGGCCCACAGCAGTGAGCAGCAACAACTGGGGCAAGCCGCCTGCACTGAAGGCCAGGCGGCGCTGGATACCTTGCACACCCAGCAGCAACAGGTTGCCAGCCGCCTGCAACAACTGGCGGCGCAACTGGAACGCAGCGCCACCCTCGCGCCCTTGAGCGACGCCTGGAACGCCTACCGCGACCGCCTGCAACAACTGATGCTGATCGGCAATCGCCTGAACAAGGGCCAGGCCGAACTGCCGCAACTGGAAGAACGCGCCAACCACGCCGGCGAGCAATGGACCCAGCAACGCACGGCCCTGGAGCTGCTGTATCAGGAAGCTGGCGCCGAGCCCCATGCGGTGGCCGAGCAGATCCAGTTGCTCGACAGCCTGCTCAAGGACAATCGCAAGCAGCAACGGGCCTTCGAGGACCTGACGCGACTGTGGGACAGCCAGCAGCAATTGGACCTACAGCAACAGGAGCTGGCCCAAAAGCAGGCCAGCGCCCAGCAACAGCGCGAGCAACTGAACCAGACCGGCCTGCACGCCAAGGCCGAGCTGACCGTGGCCGAGCAGACCCTGAGCGTGACCAAGCAGTTACTGGAACGCCAGCGCCTGGCGCGCAGCGCCAGTGTCGAGGAGCTGCGTGGGCAATTGCAGGATGAGCAGCCCTGCCCGGTGTGCGGCAGCGTCGAGCATCCGTATCACCAGCCCGAAGCCCTGCTACACAGCCTCACCCGCCACGATGAAAATGAAGAAGCCCATGCGCAGCAGGCGGTCGACACCCTCAAGGAAAAACTCACCGAACTGCGCGGTGAAGTCGGCGGTTTGATCGCCCAGCAAAAAGAATTCCTGCAACAGCAGGAGCAATTGGCAACCCAACTCCAGGCCCTGACGCCCAGCCTCGAAGCCCACCCCTTGAGCGCCGCGCTGTTCAACCAGGACCGCACCAAACGCAGCGCCTGGCTGGCGCAGCAACTGGGCCAGCTCAACCAGAGCATCACCCAGGACGAACAGCGCCAGGGCGCCCTGCTCAACCTGCAACAAAATGCCGGGCGCCTGCAGCAACAGTTGCAAGCCGCCCAGGACGCCAGCCAACAGGCGCGCCAACAGCTGATCGACCAACAACGGGAACTGGCCAGCGACCGCGAGCGCCTGGACGAAGAACTGGCGGCCTTCGCCAGCCTGCTCCCGGCCGAGACCCTGGAAGGCCTGCGCACGCAGCCGGCCGCCACCTTTATGCAACTGGACCAGCAGATCAGCCAGCGCCTGGAGCAGCTTGGCCAACAGAACGATGAACTGGCCGAGCAGCAACAGCGCCAGCAAGCCATCGAAAAAGAACAGGACCGCCAGCAGCATCGCCAGCAACAGTTGGCCGTGCTGCACCAGCAATTGGCCGACCTGACCACCCAGCAACAGGCCGCCCAAGAAAAACTCGGGGCCCTGCTGGGCGGGCACAGCAGCGCCGAGCACTGGCAGCAGCAGCTCGACCAGGCCGTGGAACAGGCGCGCCACAGCGAGGCCCAGGCCAATCAACAGTTGCAGGACACCCGCAACCAACTGGTCCAACTGGCGGCCGACCTCATGGCCCGCCAGGAACGCCAGCAAGCCCTGGACAGCGAATTGCAGACGCTGCACAACCGCATCAGCGAGTGGCGCGCCCAGCATCCGCAACTGGACGACAGCGGCCTGGCGCATCTGCTGGCCTTCGACGAGGCAGGGGTCGGCGAACTGCGCCAGCAGGTGCAGCACAGCGAAAAAGCCATCGAACAGGCCAAGGTCCTGCTGCAAGAACGCGAGCAGCGCCTCAAGGAGCACCAGGCCCTGCACAACGGCAACCTCGACGCCGAACAGCTGGACAGCGCCCTGGCCGATCTCAACCTGCAACTGCACAGCGGCGAAACCCACTGCGCCGAACTGCGGGCGCGCCAAGCCGAAGACCAGCGGCGCCAGGACGCCAACCAGAGCCTGGCGCTCACCACCGCCAAGGCCTATGAGGAGTGGCAGCGCTGGGCGCGGCTCGATGCGCTGATCGGCTCAGCCACCGGCGACAAGTTCCGCAAGTTCGCCCAGGCCTACAACCTCGACCTGCTGGTGCACCACGCCAACGTGCAACTGCGCCAACTGGTGCGCCGCTACCGCCTCAAGCGCGGCGGCAGCATGCTCGGCCTGCTGGTGCTGGACACGGAAATGGGCGATGAACTGCGCTCGGTGCATTCGCTGTCCGGCGGCGAGACGTTCCTGGTCTCCCTGGCACTGGCCCTGGGGCTGGCGTCGATGGCCTCCAGCACGTTGAAGATCGAGTCGCTGTTTATCGATGAAGGCTTCGGCAGCCTGGACCCCGAATCCCTGCAACTGGCGATGGATGCCCTCGACGGCTTGCAGGCCCAGGGGCGCAAGGTGGCGGTGATTTCCCATGTGCAGGAAATGCACGAGCGGATACCGGTGCAGATCCAGGTCAGGCGCCAGGGCAATGGGTTGAGCACCCTGGAGGTTAAATGAGCGAAGCCGTGTTGTATTCGTTTCGTCGCTGCCCCTACGCCATGCGTGCGCGCATGGCCCTGCGCTATTGCGCGGTGGCGGTGCAGGTGGTCGAGGTCAGCCTCAAGGCCAAGCCGGCGCAGATGTTGGCGCTGTCGCCCAAGGGCACGGTGCCGGTGTTGAGTGTGGGCGGCCAGGTGCTCGACGAAAGCCTGGCGATCATGCGCTGGGCATTGGCACAACATGATCCCGACGATTGGCTGCTCAAGGCTGATCCGGCGGCGCAGGAGCTGATGGCAGCGTTGATTACCGAGAATGACCAAGCCTTCAAGGAGCATTTGAATCGCTACAAATACGCCGAGCGCTACCCGCAGCAACCGATGGAACACTATCGGGCCGAGGGTGAGGTGTTTTTGCGCAAGCTGGAAGGATTGCTGACACAGCGCGACTGCCTGCTGGCCGATCACCTGAGCCTGGCGGATGTGGCACTGGCGCCGTTTGTGCGCCAGTTTGCCCATGTGGACCGGGAATGGTTTGCAACGACACCTTATGTGCATTTACAGCAGTGGCTGGAGCGTTTTTTGGCGTCGCCGCTGTTTGTCCAATCCATGGCCAAAACTCCGTAGCCACGGTGCAGCCTTGGCGTGTCAGCCTTGGGTCTTGTGATCCAGGGCGGCATAGAAGTTGGCGCTCTGTTGCAGGTATTTCTGGGTGTAGGCGCTGGTGCTGGATTTTTTGCTGTTGATCTCCACGCTGGCGCTGGCAGGCAAGGCCACGGTGGCGGAAACAGCGGAAGCGGCGATGATCGAGAACAGATTAAAGTTCATGGCGGTAACCCTTGTGTTCAGTTGGCTGGATGGCCTGTGAAGGCCTTGGAGCAAACTTACGCCTGGGTTCCGGTTGGCTGAAATGCTTTGAAACAGTAGCCGTTATCACTGGGATTAATACAAGGAGTCAGGCCCCGCATGGCGGGGCCTGTGGCTTATTGACGCACCAGAAACTTGAGGTCGCTGGGGGCATCAATCGGCAGTTTTTGTACGGTTTTGCCCAGTTGGCCGGTCTGGGTGTCGCGCTCGATCACCACAATCTGGTTGCTCTTCTGGTTGGCGATCAGCAGGAACTTGCCACTCGGGTCGAGGCTGAACTCACGGGGATGATCGCCCTCCACCGCCCGCCGCTGGACTTCCTTCAATTGCGCGGTGGCCGGGTCGATGGCAAACACCACGATCTGGTTGGCGGTGCCGCGGTTGCTGACGTAGAGGAACCTGCCGTCACTGGAAGCATGCAGCGCGGCGCCGGCCTTGTCCGACAGCGGTTGCCCGGCGGCAAAGTCCACCCGTTGGCGCTCGGTCAGCTTGCCGTCCTGGTAGTCATACACCGCCACCTGCGCGCTCATCTCGGTGGTCAGCCAGGCATGCTTGCCGTCCGCACTGAACAGCAGGTGGCGCGGGCCGCTGCCCGGCGGCAACTGTACGAAGGCCGGATTGGCCGGGGTCAGCGGTCGTTCGGGGTTGGCCTTGGGGTCGTAGCGGTAGGCAAAAATCCGGTCCGCCCCCAGGTCCTGTACGAACACGTACTGGCCATCGGGCGACGAGACCACCGAATGCACGTGGTTGGACGCCTGGCGCTCGGGGTTGACCCGGCTGGCCGGGTGCGCGCTCAGTTGCACCGGCGGCGATAGCTTGCCCGCCCCATCCACCGGCAGGACGGCCAGGCTGCCGCCCGGATCTTCCAGCACCGAATAGTTGGCGACAAACAGGTAACGCCCATCGGCGGCCAGGCTGGAATGGGTGGGTTCGTTGCCCAGGCTCTGCACCTGGTTGACCAGGGTCAGTTGCTGGTTGGCCGGGTCAATGCGGTAGCTGCTGACGCGCCCCACCGGGTCTGGTTGGCCGGGGCCGTTTTCATTGACCACGAACAGCTGTTGCTGGTCCTGGGACAGGGTCAGCCAGGACGGGTTCTGCGCCTTGGCCGCCAGCACGGGCGCGCCGCTGAACTGGCCGGTACGGCTGTCGAACTGCAGGCGGTAGATACCTTCGCTGGTGCCGGCGGTGTAGCTGCCCACCAGCAGGGCAAAGGTCTCGAGCGGCGCGGCCTGGGCCGACATCGCGCCGACACTGCCGGCCATCAGCAGGGGCCAGAATTTACGCATCAGCATGTTCGTCGTCCTCGTCTTCGTTGCTGCCAGTGATGGCGCTCAGGCACACCAGGCGGTGCTCGCCCGAGTCAGCGCTGAGGGTCCAGCTTTGCAGGGTGTCATCGAACGTTGCCGCCTGCACTTGCGCCGCGCTGAATGTCCAGCGCTTCTGGGCCCGTCCGTCCATGCAGACAATCGACAGCTGTTGATCGGCAAAGGTGAACTCAAAGGCATGCAGCCCATCGATTACGAGCATGTCGCTGGTGGCAAGTTCAGTAGACAGGGTGGCAACAGTCATCAGGATCATTCATCAGTGGAAAAACGTTGATGATAGGCCAAACCGTGGTCGCCGTCGTGTCGCGATAACGGGCTACCACACCGTGCCA
Organism: Pseudomonas sp. ICMP 8385; assembly: GCF_002699915.1. Classification (NCBI taxonomy): domain Bacteria; kingdom Pseudomonadati; phylum Pseudomonadota; class Gammaproteobacteria; order Pseudomonadales; family Pseudomonadaceae; genus Pseudomonas; species Pseudomonas sp. ICMP 8385. The sequence continues at coordinate 15,714 of NZ_LKBY01000131.1, forward strand.
GCCGCGCCTTGCCATTCTGCAAACGAACCCATCTTGCAGAACGGAATCGCTTATGCCCGACACTTTATCCGCCGCGCCGCCTGGCCCCGTGCTTTTCACCCACCACAGCAACACCCCGGCCCTGGCGGTCGCCCAGCAGTTCGCCGATCGCCCGACCTTGCGTCAGGTGGTCGAACAGCACCTGCAGGAACGCCTGCTGGAACAATTCCCGGCGCTGGTCCTGGACCTGTCCACCGTCAAGCTGGCGACCCCCAACCACCGGCGCGGCTGGGACCTCAGGCGCCTGGGCGATGTGGTCCTCGACCACCTGGGCAATGGCACGCCCCTGAACCTGACCCAGGTCATCGACGAACGCCGCTGCTTTCTCTCCCAGCGGCCGCCCTCACGCCTGACCTATGAGGCCAATGGCCCGCGCGAACCAGACATGGCGGTCATCGAACGGTTGATCGTGGACCTGCCCTTTACCCTGCCGATCGCTTTCCAGCAGGCCCTGACGAACTACTGGAACCTCAGCGCAGACACCCACACCAGCCGCTGGCAATGGCTCGGCGACCTGTTGGCCGACAACCTGAAAAGCACCGCAAGCCTGCTGCCGGCCGGTCCAACCCAGGACATGCTGTTTGACCTGACCCGCCAACCTGACCGGCGCGAGCGCCTGGCCGGGCCCGCAGGCTTGCTGTACGCCTACTGTCTGGAGGCCTGCGTCGTCGGCCCGGGCAGCGATACTCGCCTGTTGAGCAGCGACCTGCTGTTAGTACAAGGCCCCCGGATCCTGCTGTGCCAGGCCTCGGGCAATGTTGAGCCTTATGACTCATTGGAGGCCTTCACCCAGGCCTGGGGCCAACGCCTGGCCAGCCGCTTGCAGATCGACAAAGTGGTGGTCAAGCGCTACGAACCCGATGGCAACCTCTTCGATACCCAGGCCGCCCTGCTGCTCAACCAGCAACTGAACGACCTCGAAGCCATCCAGCTGCCGGCCGCCGGGGGCATACGCGCCCTGGAGCAGCAGTTCGCCGAGGCCAGCGACCCGTCGCCCCTCTTGCGCGCCGCCCCCGCGCCAGACCCGACGCACCAGCCCGCCCTCCAGGCGGCGTTGCCGCCCTGGCTGCAGGCGGCCAGCGCCGAACAGCGCTTTGCCTATCGCCAAGAGCTGCTGGAACAGGCACGCCTGCAACGCAAAACCGCAGGTGCGTCCTTTCTGGACGGCGTCGAGAACCTGCCGGCCTTTACCACCCGCACCCTGCGCGAGCAGATGCGCCGTGACCACCCCGAGTCCAGCGTGGAGCCGGACAACCTGGAACTGACCTTCCATGTCCCGGTGGGTGACATACACAGTGGCTACCTGGCCCCGGTGCGCATGAGCCTGACGGCACTGGCCATCAACAACCTGGCTGCGGCGCCACAGGGCCGCCTGACCCTGCGAGACACATCGGGGGCGGCCGTCCCGAACTGGCTGACCGAGGACTACATACTCGGGGAAAAAGGCCTGTTCCATAGCACCCCCGGGCTGATCCGCCAGGTGGACATCGGCCAGCACTATCCGCAAAAAATCCGCGAGCTGCTGCTGGGGGACAGCCCCGAGGTACGCCGGCGCGAGGTGCTGTTCGGCGAGGAACTGGCCGTGCAACTGCCACGCCAGGCCCTGGAGTTGGCCATTGCCGGGCAACAGGGGTTCACCTTCCTCGGTTATCGCTACGTCAAGGCCGTGCTGCGCAGCAGCGCGCCGCAGCGGGTGGTGGAGGCCCAGGACATCGTGATCCGCCCGCTGGCCTTCGCCCGCAAGCCCGGGGCGTTGCCGGATATCGTCAACAATATGTTTATCATCGAGCCCCGGGATATCGACACCGGGCCAACGATTCTCTACCGCCCGCTGTACCAGGACGCGTTGCAGCAATTCAGCCAGCGCGCGGCCCTGTTCGAGGCCATCGCCGCGCCCGGGGCCTTGCAAGACAGCGTGCTGGCCTGGATGTCGGACAAGGCCCGGCCGATCTACAGCCACGGCGGTTTCCACAGCCCGCATATCCTGCGTTTCGGCCAGGGCGACGACACCGTGCAGTGGCCCGCGCCGCCCCCGGCACAGTTGGCGCAGGACACCAACGGCGGGCAAATCCCCGGGTCCCTGGCCCAGTCCCTGGCCACCGGCAACCTGACCCAGTACCTGTACGGCAGCAATGCCCGGGCACTGGTGGACCTGGCCGACCGCGACGCGGTGTCCAATACCGAAAGTCGCTGGGCGGTGTTGCTCGAAGGGGGTTGGCTGCTGTTCAACGCCTTGCTGTTGCCACTGCTGCGCGGGCCGGCGATGGTGGCGGGTTGGATGGTGCAACTGGCGGTGAGCCTCCAGCGCGACATGGCGGCCCTGCAAGGCGAGGGTGACGCCGCCCGGGAGTTGGCCTGGGTCGATGTGCTGCTCAATCTCGGCCTGATCCTGTTGCATGTGGCCTCCCGCCCTCCTGAATGGCTGGCGCACGGCAGCGAGCCGGCCTTGCCGCGGACCCTCGCGGCGCTACGCCGCCCGCCGGGCGCGACCCCGCCGGCCATCCCGATCGAGCTGGGCCCGGTGGGCCTGCCCGCCGAACCGCCAGCCGGCGACCAGACCCTGGTGGATTTTGTCCACTCCAACGCGCGCGACAGCAGCCGCCGCCACCTGCTCGATGCCCTGCGCGAGCTGCATGTGCCCTGGCCGGTGCCGGCCCCGTTGCCCCTGGAGACCGGGGGTTTCAAAGGGTTGTACCGCATCGGGCCACAGTGGCACGCCTCGGTGGCCGGCCTGCTGTTTCGAGTGCAGGTAGTGCCCGAACTGGGCGAAGTATCGTTGATTCATCCACAAAAACCGCAACACCCAGGATTCGCGCTTACGCGTAATGCCCAAGGCCAATGGATCCTGGACCTGGGCCTGAAACTGCGGGGTGGCGGGCCGAAAAACCGGCTCAAGGTCAAGCTCGCGCAAATCGACCAGAAACGCACCCAGGCCTCGGATGAGATCAATCGCATCAGTGACGAGGTCAGCGCCCTGATCAAACGCCTGCAACCCATCGACCAGGTGCTGGATGCCGCCCGACTGAAGTTCGAGCACGCCCACAATGCCCTGGGCGAGGCCCGCAACCACTTGCGCAGAGCCCCTGACGACCCGGCGCGGGTGGCCGAACACCGCAACAGCGTGGCCCAACGCTCCCGGGCCAGGGCCGGGTTCCAGGCGTTTCAGGAGCGCTTTGACCAGGTCGCCGCCCAGTTGCTACAGCAACGTCGCCAACTGATCGAGGCCTATGGGCAGATGAAGGCCGTGGACAGCCGCTTCGACTATGAGGGGCAGTGCGTGGAGCAATACCAGTCGATGCTGGCCACCGATGAGATACGCGTCAGCCAACTGGCTTCCCTGTACCTGGCAACCTTTGTTTCCGAGCAAGGCGAATCGCTGATCGAACTGCAAGGCACGGCGCACGATGCGGCGGCGGTGCACTATGTCAAAGACCTGCTGGAGACCAATTTTGCGGTTTCCGAGCATCACGCCCAGGCAATGATTGCCATCGAGAACACCCTGGAAGAGATGGCCGCGCGCTTGAAGACCGGCCCGGCCCAGCGCCTGAACTACCTCAATGGCCACCCCAAGCGCCGGTTCTACAACCGCCTCAATGCCACCCTCGAATCCCTGGATGTGCTGACCGAGTTGAGCATTGACCAGACGGTTGCGGCCACCACTCCCCAGGAACACTATTTCCTGGCCCGCCATGACCACTTGCAATCCTCGTTGTCGTCCCTGGAAGACTCGCACCTGGACCTGCTGACCACCGAGGGGTTCACCACCACCGAGCGCAAGGAGGTGCTGACCAACCTGATCCGGCACTACAACCGGCGCCTGCAGATTTATCAGAGCTTGCTGGAGCTCGACTCGCCCCTGGCCCACCCACGGTATATGCCGCTGTTGATCGAGCGGTTGTACACCGTGCGTGACAGCGCCGAGGCTGATCTGGCTGCGCTGTTGCGTGAAGATGAGTTCCTCCCGCCCCCACCGGGCGCCTTCAAGCCGGTACGGGCACCGTCAAGGACCAAACGCGTGTTCAAGTCACGGGACAAGGGGGCCCTGGTGGGCGATCTGGAGCCGGCCCAACGCGACCAGCCCTTCCCCACCATCGTGACCCGCAACCCCATCACCCAGCAGATCAGTGGGCGTTTCATGGAGCACCCCCAGGAAGGCTGGGTGGAGATTATCGAGGCCAAGCCCACCCCACCCGCCGAGCCCGCCCAGGTGCCGGCGCTGGCGACCTTGCGCAGCCAGGCGCAACGGCTGCTGGAGGAAGTGCCGGCGATCGAGCGCTCCATCGAGTTCCAGAAAAAGAAACTCAGCGACCCTTCGCGCCGCGACGAACTCAACCCCCAGGACTGGCACGACATGCTCGCGCACCAGGCCGAACGCCTGGAAACGGTGGCGGCCGGGCTGGCCCAGCACCATGCAGACAAGCCCGATATGCTCCAGACCATAGAACGCCTGCGCCTGCGGGCCGGCGAGCTGCGCGCACAAGGCACACAACACTGCATCGAGGGCTACAAGGCCCAACGCCCGCGCCAGGAGAATATCGAATTCCTGCGCGCCCACGCCGCGATCGATATCGGCCTGGTCCACGGCCCGCAACGCACGGCGGCCAAGGACTACGTGTCGGAGTTCGCCGTGCGCGAGAAGAACCGCCTCACGGTGCTGTGGTATGCCCACTTTCACTACCCCCAGGCCGACAGCCTGCCAGGCGCCTACACCGCCGCGCACCTCAAGCGCCCCGAACAGCGGTTTGTCACCCTCAGGGACTTGATCGCCGAGGCCGGGGCCGACAGCCGCAGCATCGTGCGCGACCTGTACCACCCGATCACCGCGCCGCTGGATCAACGCCTGTTCCTGAGTCTGTTGCCCGCCTAGCACCTGGACATAAATGGCATCACCCGCCCATAAAAGGATGTTTATGCAAGCCCCTAATGCCTCTTCTATCGCCCAGGCCGTCAGCGCACGCTTCGCGGATCGCCCGGCCCTGGAAACCGTGATCCGCCAGCAACTGGCCCAGGCCATCAGCGACCGCTACCCGTCCCTGATACTGGACCTGAGCCGCACCCGCCTGGCCCGGCCGCAACGCCGCAGCTGGCTGCTGCAACCCCTTATGCCTGTGGTGTACGACGCCCTGGCCCGTGGCGTAGCGCTGGATTTGAACGACATCGACGGCTCGCCCTGGTACCTCTCCGATGAGCCGCCCAAGCGGTTGAAATTGCCCGGCCTGACCCGGGAAAAACTCGACATGCAGGTCATCGCGACGCTGATCGACGAACTGCCCCAGACCCTGCCCATCGCCCTGCAAAATGCGCTGGCCGCCTATTGGGACACCGGTAACTGGCACTGGCTGGCCGAGATGCTGGCAGATACCTTGCGCGTCGGTGCCCTGCGCCAGGCGGGCCTGGATGAACAGGCCCGGCAGACCGTCGAACAACTGGTCGCCACCCCCGAGCGGGAGGCGCGGATCGCCCGCCATGGCCAGGGTGCGGTATTCGTCTATGGCCTGGAGGTCACCCTCAAGAGCGGCCAGCGCAGCGCCAGCCTGCTGGGCCCGGAACTGGTGCTGATCCGTGCCGTGAACGGCAAGGCCCCCGTGCTGCTGTGCAGCCCTCGGGGTGGCCTTGAGGTATTCGCCTCCATCGATGCGCTGATCCAGGCCTTTGGCCAGCGCCTGGCTGAGCAGTATCAGGTCGATGACATTCTGGTCCAGCGCTACGAACCCGACGGCGATATCTTCGAGCATCAGGCGGCGATGCTCCTCAACCGCCAGTTGGAAGACCTCGGCAACCTGCGCCTGCCCACCGGGCAACCCTTCAGCGCCTGGCTCGCGCTGTATGGCGACATCACCGACCCGGGGCGGTTCTTTCTCGAGACGCCCCTCGCGGCGCCCCAGGCCCTGGACCTCTTGCGCCCGCATCTGCCGGCCTGGCTGCAGCAGGCCACTACCGACGACCGGGCCGCCTACCGGCGTTACCTGCTGGCCCTGGCCAGCCTCCAACGGCGCCACGCCGGGCACAGCGCCCTGGCGGAGATCGACGACCTGCGCAGCTTTACCGTCAAGCGCCTGCTGCAAGCCCTGCAACACGATGCCGTGGCCTTCGACACCCTGGCGCCAATGCCCCCCTCCGTTGCCGCGCTGCACCCGGACGACCTGCAACTGACCTTCGCCGTCACGGCTGGCTACCCCGGCACCGCCGGCATCATCCGCCACGAACGCATGAGCCTGACGGACCTGGCGATCGACAACCTGTCCAGCCGCCCCAGCGGCAGTGTGGTGCTCGCCAATCGCCATGGCCTGCCGCTGCCGGCCTGGTTGACTGCCGACTACCTGATGGGCGCCGGTGGCCTGATTGAGCGGGTGGACATTGGCCAGCACTACCCGCGCTTGCTGGAGACGTGCCTGTTGGCAGACAACGCCGAGGCGCGCCAGCGTGAGGCGCTGTTTGCCGATCAGCAGGCGGTGCAATTACCATTGCTGGCCCTGGAGCTGTGCCTGAAACAGCAATCGGGCCTGAGCCGCCAGGGGGCACGCATGGTCGCGGCCCTGATGGCCCACGATGCCAGTGACCAACGGGTCGATGAGCGTCAGGTGGTGATCCGTCACTTGGCCCTGCTGCGGGTGCCTGGCGCCCAGCCGGACTGTGTCAGCGCCATGTACCTGATCGAGGCCCAGGATGCCGGCGCAGGTCCCCACCTGCTGTATCGGCCGCTGTATGCCGAGGCGCTGTGCGAATTTGCCAGCCGCGCCGCACTGCTCGAAGCCATCGCCCAGCCCGGCGACTTGCAAGACAGTGTGCTGGCCTGGCTGGATGACCGTGCCCGGCCGATTTATGCCCATGGGGGGTTCCGCGAGCCGCACTACCTGCGCTTCGGCCAGGGCGACGAATTTGCGCCCCTGGACACGCCGGCACCGGCGAGCCTGGCCAGCGACGGCATCAACGACGAGTTGCAGCAATGCCTGGTGACCGGGCGCCTGATGCCATACTTGTTCAGTGACCATGCCCGGGCCCTGGTGGAGCAGGCGAACCGCGAGTCGGTCTCCAACAGCGAGAGCCGTTGGCGCGTGCTGCTGGAGGGCAGCAGCCTGTTGTTCGGCAACCTGTTGCTGCCACTGTTGCGCGGGCCGGCGATGCTCACGGGCTGGCTGCTGGGCCTGATGGCCAGCCTGGGCCAGGACATTCCGGCGCTGGCCGCCGAGGATCAGCAGCAGCGCGAGCTGGCAGCGGTTGATCTGCTGCTCAATCTCAGCCTGCTGCTGTTGGAGGCCGCCCCGCTGGTGACGGCATCGCCACCGGCCCTGGCCGCCGGGCTCAGGGAGCAGGCACTGCCCGCGCCCATGGCACCGAGGGTCGCCGAGCGCTGGCCCGTACCACCACCCCCCGGCATCCGTGAAGGTGCCGTCACCCTGCCGGGCGTGCTGCCGGCCCCGGACAAAACCGCGTTGGACTTCAGCTTCTCCCGCACACGTCAACGGCTGACCCCCACCCAACGCACGCGCTTGGGCCGTTTCAAGGCAAACCGTCCAACGCCCCTGCCCCAGCAGGTACTCAATGGGCCGCGCCGCGGGCTTTACCTGGTCGATGGCACCTGGCATGCCTTGGCCCACGGCGAGTGGTTGCAACTGGTCCTGGAACCGGAAGGTGACATCCGGGTCGTCGCCCCGACCGATGCCACCGACCTGGGGCCTTACCTGCACAGCGATGCCAGCGGCGTGTGGTCGGTAGATATGCGCCTGCGCCTGCGGGGCGGCATGCCGCTCAAGCGGATTGCTGCCGAGCGCCAACGTCAGGCGCAACGCATCCGCGAGCTCAAACTCAGTTTTGAACAGTTCGTCCAAGGACAAGTGGCCCGTCAGAACCGGATCGAAGTTTTCTTCGCGGTGATGACCAAGAGTGCCGAGGACTCACGGTTCAGCGAGGCGCAACTGGCCGACAGCCGCCAACGATTCGACAGCGCCCTGCTGGAGCAGACACAGGAATATCAGCAACAGCTGGACAGCCTCAAAGAGCGCAGCGAGCTAGGGATTGCCCTGCCGCCCCACTCGGTGGCGAGTCTCTTGGAAAATATGGTCAACAACACACGCAAACATGTGGTGATCGCCGAAAAAGACCGGGCAGCGCTGTACCGTAACAACCGTCGCTTCACGGCCAAGGGGGCGGCCCTGGCGGAAGCCGTTCTCAGCGACTTTGCGGCTTACCAGCAGTTCATCTACGCCATGATTGCCATCAATGAGCGCTCAATTCACTGGATCGAGCTGCGTGATCGCTACCTTGACCAGTTGTTCGCCATGGGCAACGCCGGCAGCGAGTATTACCGCCGCCTGACCTGGGAGCGCCCGCAGGAAATCAGCGCCTTGGCCATCAAGGATCTGCTGATGCGCAACTATGAGCTGATGACCCATAAACACCCGGCTCACCCCTTGGTTGCCGTGTTGATCGATATCCTTGAACCGCTGCAAGAGCACTTGCGTACCCACAGTGACCTGAACGACCTGGAGTTCAAGACCGAGGAGCGCATCAGCGTGCTGGAAAGCCTGGTGGAGCACTATGGCCGAGGCCTGGACTCGTTGCAGGGGCTCGGTATCGTCAATGCCGATGAGTTGGAAGGCGAGTATCTCGCCAAGTTGATCAAGCTGGTGGAGGGGCTATACCAGGATGCAGCCCAGCAACTGGCCAGCGAAATCAAACCCGTCGCCCAGCCGCCCAGGCGCGCGAGCCGACGCAACCCGGCAGCGGCCGGCAAACCGCTGAAAAAAGTCATTCGCACCCCGAAAAAAGGCACGTTTATCGGTGAAGTCAAACCGGTGGGCAACGTGGAAACCGTCGAGGTGCGCTCCCAGGTCAATAACGAGTTGCTGGGCCTGTATTCACAGCGGGGTGAGCAATGGGTCGCCTACAAAGAAGCTTCGCCCCCACGCTCTCCGGCGGCACCGCGCGCGCTGAACCTGGTCAAGGGTGAGGCCCGCAAGCTGCTGGCCATGCTTGAAGAGCACCTCAAACGTGGCGAGCAATATAAGAGGATTTCCCGGCACCCGGAAGAGGTCCAGGAGGTGCTGCAGTATGAGTCGACGCGCTATGACAAGCTGGCCACCGAGCTGCACCAGGCGATCCAGGCCCAGCCCGTCGAAGCCCGCACGCCGGCTGACCAAACCCTGGAAAATGACATGCGCCAGGCCGCGGCCCGCCTGAGTGAACGCGGCCTGGCGCTACGCATTCAACTGTGCCTGGAACTGCCGCCAACCCACGGTAACCTGGAATACCTGATCGAGCAGAAACACGCCAATATGGCGTTGCTGGGCGAGCGTATCCAGTTAAGCGGCGAGCGCCGGGACTTCGTGCAGGAGTATGCCGTCAACGACCCGCACGGTTACCCGTTGTGGTACGCCCATTTCCACTACCCGGCAGCCGATACGCCCAAGGAACAGTACACCGCCGCCCACCTCAAGACACGCGAGCAACGCCGGGTCAGCTACTACTCGCAACTGGCCAGGGCACAAAGCCCCCAGGCCGTGGTGGATGTACACCGTGGGTTGATTGGCAAGGCGTTGGCCGAGCGGTGGTTCCTGCCATTGGCCACCTGACAGGGCACACGCGCTCGCGGATTAAGGCTCAGTGGGCAAACAGCGAGTTGCCCTTCTGCCCCGCCAGCTTCTCCGGCTTGATCAGGAACCGCGCCAGGGCCGGCAGCAGCCACAGTGCACCGAACATGTTCCACAGGAGCATGAAGGTCAGCATCAGGCCCATGTCGGCCTGGAACTTGATGGCCGAGAAGATCCAGGTGCAGACGCCGATCGCCAGGCACAGGCCGGTAAACAGCACGGCCTTACCGGTGGACTTGAGCGTTTGGTAATAGGCTTCCTGCAACGGCAAACCCGCACGCAGGAAGCTTTCCAGGCGGCTGTAGATGTAGATACCGTAGTCCACGCCAATCCCCACCCCCAGTGCCACCACCGGCAAGGTCGCGACCTTGACGCCGATACCCATGAACGCCATCAGCGCGTTGCCCAGCACCGAGGTCAGCACCAGCGGCAGCACGATGCACAGGGTCGCCGCCCAGGAACGGAAGGTGATCATGCACATGGTCGCCACGCATAGGTAGACCAGGATCAGGATGGTCAGCTCGGCTTCCTTGATCACCTCGTTGGTGGCCGCTTCGATCCCGGCGTTACCGGCGGCGAGGATGAATTCCAGGCCGTCCTTGTTGTTTTCCTTGGCGAAGTCCTGCACCGCCCGTACCGCGCGGTCGAGGGTCTCGGCCTTGTGGTCGTTGAGGAACACCAGCACCGGCGCCAGGGAGCAGTTGTTGTTGTACAGGCCATCGGCGCGGGCGATGGAGTTGTTCAGCACATCCGGGTTACGCGACAGGGTTTCCCATTTCAGGTTGCCCTCGTTCATGCCCTTGATCATCTGCTTGGACACGGTCACCAGGGAGATCGCCGACTGCACGCCCTCGGTGTTCTGCATCTTCCACATCAACTGGTCGATGGGCGCCATGGCTTCGTAGCGCGAGCAGCCTTCGGCGCGGGTCTTGACCATCACCACCAACACATCGGAGCTGGTGGAATAGTTGCTGATGATGAAATTGTTGTCTTTGTTGTAGCGCGAGTCCGGGCGCAGTTCCGGGGCACCCTGGTCGAGGTCGCCGATCTTCAGGTTCTGGCTGTACCACAGGCCGCCACCGAAGGCGACCAGAGCCAGGGCAATGGAGATGGGTGCGACTTTGGCGCTGGCGAAGTTCGACAACAGGCGCCAGAACGGATGGTCGCGGTTGGCGTCCTTCTTGCTCTTGGCAATCGCGCGTTTGCTGATGCCCACATAGGAGATCGCGACCGGCAGCAGGATCAGGTTGGTGAACACGATCACCGCCACGCCGATGGAGGCGCCGATGGCCAGTTCCCGGATCACGCCGATGTCGATGATCAGCAGGGTGATAAAGCCCACGGCGTCGGCGAGAATCGCGATCATCCCCGGCAGGAACAGTTGCCGGAACGTGCGGCGTGCGGCCGTCAGGGCGTTGTCGGCCTCACTGGATTGCAGGGCGATACCGTTGATCTTCTGCACCCCATGGGAGATGCCGATGGCGAAGATCAGGAACGGCACCAGCATCGAATACGGATCCAGGCCAAACCCGAAAAAGTGCATCAAGCCCAGTTGCCAGACCACCGCCACCAGGGTGGTGATCAAGACCGCGACGGTGCTGCGCAGGCAGTTGGTGAACCACAACAGCAGCACCAGGGTGATCACGAAGGCGATACCGAAGAACAGCACCACCATGATCAGGCCGTCGATCAGGTCGCCGACTTTCTTGGCGAAACCGACGATATGGATCTGGACGTTGGGGTTCTGCTCCTGGAATTTGCTGCGGATCTTGTCTTCCAGTTCGTGGGAGAACTTCTGGTAGTCCAGGGCCAGCAATTTGCCCTGGTCCTGCGGGTCCGGGTAGGACTCCAGCAGCGGGATATCAACGATGCTCGACTTGAAGTCGTTGGCCACCAGGCGCCCGACCTGGCCGGACTTGAGCACGTTGTTGCGCAACTGGTCGAGGCTTTCCGGCGAGCCGTTGTAGCTCTGCGGGATCACTTCGCCGCCGGCAAAGCCTTCTTCGGTCACTTCGGTCCAGCGTACGCTGGGGCTCCACAGGGACTTGAGGCCAGAGCGGTCAACACCGGAGATGTAGAACACCTCGTCGTTGATCTGGCGCAGGGTCTCCATGTATTCCTTGCTGAAGATATCGCCATCCTTGGCCTCCACCGAGATACGCACGGTGTTGCCCAGGTTCGCCAGGTCGTTGCGGTGCTCCATCATTTTTTCGATGAAGGGGTGCTGCAGGGGGATCATTTTTTCAAAGCTGGTGGAGGGCCGGATCAAGGTGGCCTGCCAGAACAGAAAAATGCTCACCAGCAGGCAGATGACGATCACTGCCGGGCGGTTATTGAAAATCAGGCGCTCAAGAAAGGTCGCTTTATCGTTGTGATGACTGCTCATTCTATCCCCGCCTTCTTATTGTTTTTTGCGTTCGGCGCCGGTTGGCTCGGCGACGCGCACGCCACCCTGCCCCACCAGAATCAAGTCGCCATTGCCCGCCGCCGTCACCGCCGAAAGTGAAATGCGGTCCGGGCGGTTGAATACGCTGAAGGTCTGGCCATCGTCGTGGCTGACCACCACGCTGCCGCCGTTGCCGACCACCACCAGGCTGCCGTCGTCGAGCAGGGTCGCGCCTGACAGGCCAAACTCCAGGGCGCCCCGGGCGGCCTTGAGTTCCACCGGTTGCCAGGTGTCGCCAAAATCGGTGGAACGGAACAGGTTGCCGCGCAAACCGTAGGCCAGCAGGGTCTTGGGCTGCGCGGTGCCGATCACGCCAAACAGCGAGCCCTCGTAGGGGCCTTCGAGTTTTTCCCAGGTCTGCCCCTGGTCGCTGGAGCGGAACATGCTGCCCTGCTCGCCAACGATAAACAGGCCGGCGTCCTTGACCTGGGCAATGGCGTTGAGATGGTATTGGTCTTCGTTGTCCAGGCGGTCGCTGACATCCTCCCAGGTCTTGCCCGCGTCAGTGGTCTCGATCAGCGCACCGTAGGCGCCCACCGCAAAGCCGTGGTTGGGGTCATTGAACAGCACGTCCAGCAGCGGCGCTTCACGGCTGAGGTCCTTGAACTGCTCGGTCCAGGTAGCCCCGGCATCGCTGCTGGCGAGGATCTTGGCGTCATGCCCCACCGCCCAACCATGCTGGCCGTCGATAAAAAATACCGCCGTAAGCAACTGCCGGGTCGGCACCTTGGCCTGCACCCAACTCGCGCCCTGATCATCGGAATAGAGGATATGCCCACGATCACCGACCGCCACCAGGCGCTTGCCGGCCTGCACGACGTCGATCATCAAGCCTTTTTCGGCCCTGGGCGATTCAATGGCAAATGCCGCAGGTTCTGCGGCGTCGGTTGCAGCCTGGGCAGCCGTCGACAACGCGACAACCCCCAGCAGCGAGAGCGCTGTAGCCAGCACCGCGACCTTGCGCGATGCGAGCGGGCGGCAAAAACCCACACCCATGACAGGCTCACTCATAGACCTTTCTCCCATTTATTATTGTTAGGTCGTAACACCTTGCAGGGTGTTCGCAGTGCGCAAACCTGCAATCTAGAGCCCCTTGAGGAAGCAGGGGCCATCCTATCGGGCTTTGGAATCGTCTGACAATCGGCGCTACGTTATCTTTTGTTAACTAGAGGCCTTTTGCCTTCGCGCTGAATATAGCTGCATTCGCTGGAATGATGAGTTGCCCACACCTGCTTGGCGGTATTTTTATTCCATGGATTGATAATTAGGAATTTTTATTCTATTAATTGCCCTCCTGAAAAAATAATTCAAAAAGGACCACCGCCATGCGCGCACTTGGAATCGGCCTGATCGGTACAGGCTTCATGGGCCGTGCCCACGCACTGGCGTTCAATAACGCCCGTGCGGTGTTTGACCTGCCCTGCAAGCTGACGCTGGCGGCCCTGGCCGATGCCGACACCGAGCGCGCGCAACGCTGCGCCAGCGCGTGGGGCTTTGCCAAGGCCCATGGCGACTGGCAACAGTTGATTGATGACCCACACGTGGACCTGGTGGCCATCACCACCCCCAACCACCTGCACTACCCCATGGCCATGGCCGCCCTGGCGGCAGGCAAGGCGGTGTATTGCGAAAAACCCCTGGCGACCAGCCTGCAACAAGCCGACGCCATGCGCCGCGCCGCTCGCGAGGCCGGGGTGGTGACGCGGGTCGGCTACAACTACCAGCACAACCCGATGATCATCCTGGCGCGGCAGATGATCGAGGCCGGCGAGCTGGGGCAGATCATCAGTTTCCAGGGCGAGTTCAGTGAAGACTTTATGGCCGACCCGGCGTCGCCCTGGTCCTGGCGTTGTGAGGTAGAGCATGCCGGCGGCGCCCTGGCGGACCTGGGCAGTCATCTGCTGGCCATGGCGCGTTACTTGGTGGGCGATGTGAGCAAGGTGTGCGCCGACAGCCAGACCGTGCACGGCCAACGCCCGGCCAGCCCTGGCAGCGCCGAGTGGCGTTCGATTGCGGTGGACGATCAGGTGCAGGCCCTGCTGCGTTTTGCCAATGGCGCACGCGGCACCCTCAGCAGCAGTTGGCTCAAGCACGGCTACAAGAATCACCTGAGTTTCGAGATCAGCGGCACACGCGGCACCCTGGCCTTCGATCAGGAGCGCTTGAATGAGTTGCGCCTGTTTCGCACCGGTGCCCCGGGTTTCCAGCGTTTACTGGCGGGCCCCGCCCTGCCCGGCTATGCCGCCTTCAGCCCGGCGGCGGGGCATCAGCTGGGGTACAACGAGTTGAAAACCCTGGAGGTGCAGGAGTTGATCATGGCCCTGGCCGGGCAAGGTGCGGCGGGGACTGATTTTGAGGCGGCGTGGGAGGTGGAGCGGTTGGCGGCGGCGCTTCGGCTGGCGGTGCGGGAAGAGCGGTGGGTCAACGTGAGCGAAATTTAAAGACCTGCACCGATCAATGTGGGAGCGGGCTTGCCCTAATGCCAGTCAGTTAAGCCCTCCCGCTTTCTTTTTGGGGTATTTGACCGGCCTAGGCTTGACCACCCTGGGG
>NZ_LKBY01000132.1:0-25702 GCF_002699915.1 Pseudomonas sp. ICMP 8385
CGAAGCCGTCAATCGGACAGTAGCGAGGATCAATCTACGCCCGCGCAAGCGCTTGGGCTGGAAGACGCCGTACGAAGTGCATACAGGGGTGAGCGTTGCACTTATGTGTTGAATTCAGGGCCGATAAGCGCCTGCTCCTCCGATCTTTAACAGCGACTGCTGCCCGCATGACCGCGGTGTAACCGAGCGACGTTCTGATCGATGCGGTCTTGGATCGTGCGCAAGGTGTCTCGAGTAATAACCTGTGGGTTTGATTTGATTTCAACTCAGACCGCCGAGTTGCTCGCGGTACCCTCGTCGTTAGCAGGGCAACGCGAGCGTGTATCTATTGTTTGATCAAATCGCTTGGCTTCCAGCTCTGGTCAAAGAAGGCCTGCTTTGGCCCATAGAGCCGCACGATCACCAGAAAGCCTTTCTCCGGTACGGTCTTGATCCAGTTCTTGCCTTCACCTGGCGATGTCGGCCCGAAGTAGATGTCGGTGGAACCGTCGCTGTTCGGCGCCGGTTTATCCATCTGATTGAGGGACGGGAATGGCTGGCCATTGTCTAGACCTGACGCGGTCAGATTATCGTAGGCGGTGACCGACCAGAACAAAGCCGCCGGGACATTGGCCGGAAGATTGAGCTTATAGGTCTGGGCGCCGTCCAGAAATTTGCCCTCGGCGTCGCGGGTAGTAGCGGGATACTTGGCGCCGGCACCGACCATGTTCATAACCATGCCAGGGCTGTCCGAATAGGCCGAGGTGAAGAACGCCACACGCTGCTCAAGATTGGTGAAGCTGCCGCTGGATTGAAACTCGGTGTTCTCCCCGGCGAAGGTGTTCACGTACTGACGATCCTTGTAGTAAAGACCGCCTGGCTCTTTGAACAGCAAGTGACTGGTTACCACCTTGCTCATTTTGAACGCGGTGCGCGCAGCTTCATCCAACAACTTGCGCCGCTCGGCATCGGGGGCGAAAGGCTTGCCCTTCTCAATGCCCAAGGTGTGCAGGAAACCGCGCATGTCCATGTCCGCCGGATCGACTGCCTCGGCGTCGATAAAACGCGACAACATGTCAAAGTAGCGTCCGTCTTCGGGGAACAGCATGTTGATCGTTGCACCGGTGGCGTCGGGGAATTGCATCGGCAGAGCCGAGTTCTTCTTACCCAGCGGATAGATCTTCGTACGTTCGACTTCGGCCACCGGCACGCTGAGGTCTTTCGGGTCCTTGAAAAATGTGCGCCAGAACAGGAACACGTTGTTGGTACGCGATCGATAGACGAATCCCTCGGTCGGCTCGGGCCCTTCGTAACCAGGTGGAAGCAGCACATAAGTGCCGCCCTTACCTTTGTCTGGGCCGGCCAGGCCGACGTCACCGCGCCAGGTTTTACCATCGATAGTTGGCCCGACAATCGGACGCTGGAAGAAATCATCGAACATACCCTGCACACCGGGCGGTGCTTCGACCACCAGCGGACCGTACTTCGCCAAATCCAGATAGGTCATGGCGTAGACCAAATCGGAGTTCGGTGTCGTCACCAGCGTCTTGGCATTGATTCGCTTTTTCCAGGTCGGCAGGACGTTGTAGCCAGCTCCAAACTGCTTCTGCGAAGCTTCCTTCATCGACCAGATATTGATCGCCGGCAGAGCCCACAGATATGACTGAACGGCGCGCTGGAACACCAGTTCGTCAATGAGGCTGCGTGCTGTCGCTTCAGTGGGGAAGCCTTTTTCAAAAGGCTGATTGGCCAATTCTTCATAGCGCGACGCGGCATCGGCTAGGCCGCTTAGGGAGAGGCTTACGGCCAGAGCCGTCAGTGAGGTACGCAAACGGTTCATGTGCTGTCCTTAGGAACCCAGTTGGAAAAACGGATCAGTTGGCCTTGACGACCGCTGGCGGCGTCCACTGGCCATTCATCGCGGCAGCTTCCGGCCAGTAGGCGCGAACGTAGAGTGAGAAATCAGCGCCCTTCGGCGCCGGGAGCCAGTTGCTTTCCTTGTCCGCACCCGGTGAATCGCTCTGCACGTAGAGCGTCAGCGAGCCATCGGTATTGGTCTTGAGCGACTTGTTCTTGGTACCGAGGGAATAGCGCCCCAACGAGTTTTCGGCGAAGAAATGCTGCTGGTTGTACAGCGTCAGCGACCAGAAGCCCTTGACCGGCGGCAGCGCGTCTTTGGAGAAAGTCACGCTATAGCGCTGGGCACCATTGAGCCGCATGCCGGACTCGTCCAGATCCTGATAGAAGTACTTGGTCTCGATCTGTTTGTTGACGAAGATGTTCGACCGAGCAACCGCCGTGCGCAGGAAGTAGTCGGTGCCAAACGCTGCGCCGTTGCTGATGGTGCTCCAGTGATGCGGCAACTGCTGGCCGTAATTGCGGAACTGCAGCAGCGGCTTAACAACTTCGCTGTCGGCCTTTTGCGCTTCGTCGATCATGGCTTTTTTCAGCTCCGGATCGCGCTGAGCGATTTGTGCCAGTACTGACAATTGCGCATAGCGCGCCTCTTCTCCTGGCAGCGGTTTGGCATCCTTGAGAATCGCTGGCAGCTCATCGAAGAACTTTTCCGGGAGCACCCAACGCGTTTCTTCGTCACTCGATGCCTCGGCGGGGAATTTCGGCGACTGACTCCAGTCACGCTGCTTGAGTTTGCCGTCGTATTTGGACAGCGGGTACATGTCGATGCCCGACAGATAGTGCTGGATGGCTTTGCGATCTTCGGCTGTATCGTCCTGAAACACCCGTGGAATTACGAACCCGGTATTGGTGTTTGCGCGAAACACCTGGCTAATGCCCTGGGGTACTTTGCCGTTCCAGTCCGGCCCCACCAACAGATAGAAACCGGGCTTGGTGCCGTACATTTTCCCCAGTTCAGCGAAGCTGTCAGAGCGAAGGTCTACTAGTTGGTACACCCAGAAGCGGTCGCCGAAGTCCGGTACCTGAATCACCACCGGTTCGATATCCAGCGCAATGCTGCCCGCACCGTAAACCACATCCTGGTTCGGACAGGCCACCAGCCGCTCGCCAGGGGAAATGTAATCGGTAAGCATCGACAGATGATTGATCGGCGCTACGGGAACGATGCCACCCATCAGGCCTGGCTCTGGGAGATCTTTGAACTTCTGCCGACGATTGAAGATGTTGGCCATCGGCCAACCCCAGAAATATGCCTCTCGCGCCATCATCCGAACGTAAGTCTCGGTCACCTTCACATCGGCTTGCGGGCCTGAAACTTGCGCCACCGGAGAGGTCTCCGCCTGCACGGCCACTGCGCCGAGCAATGCTACAGTTGCGAGCAGGCCGCTAACGAATAAAGGCGTATTGTTCATACCGAAGCTTCCTTGCATGGGCATTTTTCGGGGAGAGAATCTTGTGAAGAAGACTGACCGTTAGAAAAACTAGCAGAGGAAACTGGATCATCCAGAAAAAGGCATGAGAAATGAGAGATTACGATCATATTTCCATTTCTGATAACCGCTTCCCAGTAGGAATTATCCATTGAAAGGCAGCAATGGTTCGGCGCGTCGCTGAGCAGCACCAGGCTTTCGACCCAGACCGGCGCGCCCTCTTTGGGGATGCTGTACTGAATCTTCCGGCCATTGCCGGCAGCGTCGGCCGCTTTCTTGACATCCATTACCCCACCGGCCCATCCCACTACGACGCAGATATTGCCGTTGGCCAGATCCGTAATAAACCGTGAAGAATCGAAGTAGTGAAAAGGCATTGGGTGGCGGCTGGCGTGCGCCTCAATCAAGCGTATCGAACTGACAGAATCTGCTGCCATCCGCTCAGCTTGGCAGCACTACGGGCTGCTCGAAATCCTGGCCAAGTGCAAAGCCGTTTTGCCGCAGAAATCTATTCATGTGCTCAGCAACGGGCGTCTGTTCCAAGACCCGAACTGGATCGCTGCGCTCTCTTCCATCGGTCACCATCAGTTGACAAGCACTAAAGAACCGAGCCGCAACTCTACAACTGCAAACGACTCCCGCTCCTTTTTCGGCCGAGGAGTTCCCCAAACAACGAAGATAAAAAAGTATCGCTCTATATCAGCAGCAGAGTACAGGCTCGGCCAAGTTTCTATACGCAAGGTAATTCAATACTAAAAATAAAAGTGAGTAATCATGACAAAGACATCAACCCTGTGCCTGTGCTCCATTCCCTGTGTTTTCGCGACGGCGTCCGACGCAACAACTCAATATGAAAGGCGTCTGGCCTTGCCTTCTGCTGCGTCGATTCCTTGGTCAGATACGCCTTTGTATCTGGCTGACTCAAAGGCTCGCACCTCTGTGCGCCTGATTATTGCCAACGATACCGCGCACCAGCCCGCTCGCCCCAAGCAATTGATACTACCAGCTCGCATATCGGCTTCAGATGCATAAGGCGCTAACAGCAGCGTGATCCCGCTCAACGCACCGGCAACCTCTGCGCAAGCGCCTTGATATCACTCACCACATAGTCAGGCGCGGGTGCCAATGGATAGAGCGATTGCCCAGGGCGCGCAACAAACGCCGAGCGCAGGCCAGCACGCTGGGCCCCTGCGATATCCCACCCGTGAGCCGCTACCAGCATGGCCTCTGCGGGTGTAATACCACGTTGCTGAACGGCCCAGGTGTAGACCGCAAGGTTGGGTTTGTAGCTCTTGAGCGTGTCACTGCTCAGGTAGTCGGTGAACAGGTCGTCCAACCCCGCGAACGACAGCTGCGCCTGCACCACCTTACGCGATGAGTTAGTCAGTGCGATCAAGGTGTAGCCCTTATCCTTGAGCATCTGCAAACCTGGGCGAACATCGGCATAAGCCGGCAGGCGAGTGATGGGCGTGACGATGGAAGCACGCGCCTGTGCCTCGCTGAGTTGGACCCCATGGGCCTGAGCCACCATCATCAGGGCCGCCGTGCCTACGGTGCCGAAGTCATGGTATTGCTCAGTCGAGGTCTCCACCAGCGAGTAATGCAACAGGGTGGAGAACCATAGGCCAAGCAACTCAGGCCGACCGCCCAGCGCCTGGCCGACAGAGGCGCGCATGGGCTCCAGGTCAAGCAAGGTCTCATTGATATCCAGGAAAATAACACTGGGCGCCTTGGTCTCGGTCGCACTCTGCGCCTGGGCAAAGCCGCTGATGAACAGGACGAATACCAACAGGGTATTGCTGAAAGCCTTACGCTTGAACATGATCGTCTCCCTAAAACAAGCCAGCGCTGTGAAAGCGATAGATTTCAAATCGTTATAGTGTCAAAAGCCAATCGGGCAAGATGCTCAAGGCGAAGGTTTCCAACACCTTGTCGACCCCTGTCAGTACCAACCCACCGAGCACTAACAGCAAAACCCCCAGGAACCGCTTGCCGTGGGTTGCGCGACTCATCAACCCTGGCCGCCACCGCGTCAGCAGTCGACCCGACAACACTGCCGCCAGTATCAAGACCGCAGCCGTACCCAGCCCAAAGGCGAACATCACCACAAAGGCCATGCTCATGTCCTGCCCGATGGATGCCAGCGCAATCGCCGCCCCCAACGTAGGCCCGACGCACGGCAGCCAGACCAACCCCAGCAACGCCCCGAGTCCAAACTGGCCCATTGCCGAGCCACCCCGGTAGTTATGGGTCTCGACACGGCTGGTCAGACGCGACAACTGCAGTGTGAGCCAGTCACCAATCGGCTTGACGACTAATGTCAGCCCCAAAAACACCAGCAATACCGCCGCCACATAGCGGAAGATCACAGGGTCGATACCCAAATTAAGTAAAACAAAACTAATAATTGTGCCGGCCACTGCAAATGAAGTGCTCAGGCCCAAGGCGAGAAAAACCGCATCCAACTTGCTGGATTTGGCAGTGGACGACATCACCACCGGAACCAGCGGCCATACGCAAGGCGACAAAATACTCAGCACCCCTGCCACCATGGCCAGTGGGATAGAAACCAACTCAATACTCATCGCGCAGAAAACCCCTGCTCAATGGCGGCACCGATCACCGGCCCGCGAGTCTCCGCCACGCTGAACCACACTTGCTTATTGCCCTTGTACAACAACAGCGTCGATTGGCGAGGTGCACGAAACTGGGCCACCAGGTCCTTGCGCGTGTCGAAGTCAACGTCGAGTACGTGTAGGGTTTTGTCCGGGTTCTGTTCAATCCATTGGTTGATGATCTGTTTCTGCTTCTTGCAGGTTGGGCACCACGGGGCATTGACATCGACCAGCACCAACTCGCCACTGGCCTGGAGTTTGTCGAAGCGCTCCTGACTGTAGGGTTCACTGGCAAACACTTGGCCAACCATGGCAAACATAACAATCAAGGCCGAGAAGATCTTTTTCATAGGGAGGGGCTCTATTAAATAGCGGAAACAGACCTGCCGTTCGGACAACGCATCAGGCGCGTCCTATATGACAAATAAAAAGTTATTGATTACATGAGCGATATGAATAGTGCGATGACTGGATATACCGAAAAATCAGTTACATCCATTACCCATTACACTGTATTCAAGAACATGCTTTTTTTGCCTGGAGTCCTCATACACCATCCGTACGGGGGTGATCTCACAACGCTCCGACACAGAAGAGATACTAATGACACGCTGTATATCCCCAACGAACCATGAGCCTGGCCGCTCTATAGGCAAAGTCTCTCCATCAACTACCATAGAGTCACCCACGGCCCCCGTGGGTAACTCTCCTGCAACGGCAAAGCCGCTTACCATCAAAAAGCCCGTCAAAAAAAGATATTTCATTTCAGCCATCCAAGAGACTCATCATTTCGTACAGCCCCAAGGTAATGTTCTCTTGGTTCTGTCACCCAGGACGAAATGATGTTTAACCACGATTAGCTGAACATTAATTAAACGATTTACCTGAAGTTCTAAAACACCTTCCTTGCTCACCGCCCGACCGCTTACCCGAGCACAAGACTGTCGAGAAAGTCAGCCACCCTGGCATTGAACACCGCCCCCTGGTCGTCGTGCACATAATGACTAGCGTCCGCGACTTCCACCGTCTGCACATGGGGGTTGCTGGCACTCATCGCCTGCAGCGTCGCAGGTGGCAGGAAGTCCGAGCGGCCGCCGCGAATGAACAGGGTCGGGCAATCCAGCGCGCGCACCGCCGGCCACAGGTCCGTCGGTTCGATACTCAACCGTGCCTCGGCAATCCCCTGCTGGTCATGGCGCCAGGTGATCGCGCCGTCGCGCTCTTGCATCGAATGCGCAAGCCTCGACGCCAGGCTCTGTTCCGACAACCCTGGGCGCGAAGCCCGCCAGAAGGCACGGGCCGCTTCCCAGCTCTCGAACTGCAACGGCGTCTGGCCCATCTCGCGACGGATGCGCGCGGCGCCATCGCCCTGGCTGGAGGAGCCGGGGCCGATGTCCTCGATCAGCAAGCCCAGCAAGCGTCCCGGATGTTGCCGTGCATATTCCAGGGCGTTGGCACCGCCCAATGAATGCCCCAGCAAGACAAAACGCTGCAAGCCCACATGGGCGAGCCAATCTTCCAGGTCCTCGACATACGATTGAGTGTGGTAACTGGCGGGCGCCGCCCAATCGCTCAACCCCCGGCCACGCTGGTCCAGAGCATAGATGCAGTAGCCCGGCCCCAAGGATTGCGCCAGCGACTCCCAGGTCTGTGCATAGGCCCGCAAGCCGTGCAACAGCACCAGGGGCACACCACTCGAAGCGCCCCAGCGTAAAAAATGCAGGCGCAAGCCCGAACGGTTGCGAAAGAAACAGCTCTCGGAAAGCATCGGTGTATTCCTTTAGAAACGATCGAAACGATAAGGGGTTGGATCAATGATCGGTGCCTGCCCACTGACCAGGTCCGCCGCAAGATGACCGGCCGCGGGCGACGTGCCGAAACCGTGCCCCGAGAAGCCGGTGGCCACGGTCAGCCCCGGGATCTGCGCTACCGGCCCGATGACCGGGTTGGAGTCGGGTGTCACGTCGATGGTGCCGGCCCAGGCCTGGGCGATCCGCGCCTGTGCAAAAACCGGCCAGGAGGCCGTCAGGTTGTTCAGCGCGTCACGGTTGAGCCGCGGGTTCGCGGCCGGGTCCTGCACCCTGACACGCTCGAACGGGCTGACACTGCCGGGCTGCCAACGCCGTGCAAGCGCCAGATCCTTGAAAAAAGGCTTGCCCAGCGACAGGTTCAGTACGCTGCGTTGCGCACGGAACTGCGGCATATAGGGCTTGGCCAGCAACAGGTGGTCGAGTGTCAGGCAGGCATCCAGTTTGCCGCGCTGGGTAATGATGAAGCCGCCATCCTTGTGCTTGCGGAACGAAAAGTCCGGGGCCCCGACGGCAATCTGCGTCGGCCCGGCCATGGGCTGGGTACGCAGCACCGAACAGGTCAAGGGCAAGGTCGGCAACGAGACCCCGAGGTTGCCCAGAAAACGCCGTGACCATATGCCCCCCGCCAGCAACACATGCTCGCAGCGGATCTCGCCTTGCTCGGTCACCACGCCACTGACCGCACCGGCGGCCATCTGCAGCGTCCGCACCGCGCAATGCTCGATAATCACCACACCCATGGCCAGGGCCGCCTTGGCGATGGCGCTGCTGGCCAGCGTCGGTTCGGCACGCGCATCGGAGGGCGTAAAGATACCGCCGGCCCAGTCACCCACGCCGCCCGGCACCAGCGCGTCAATCTCACGCTTGCTGAGCAGCCGTGAATCCAGCGACAAATGCTCCACCGACTTGAGCCACCCCTCATGCATTGCCATCTGCGCCGGGGTACGCCCGACAAACATGATGCCCTCCTGGCGATACCCCACATCCGCCCCTACTCGCTCGGGCATCTTTGCCCACAAACGGTCGGCGGCCAGGGCCAGCGGAATATCGGCGGCGTGACGGCTGGTTTTGCGCACCCAGCCCAGGTTGCGTGAGGATTGCTCGGCGGCGATACGGCCCTTTTCCAGGACCACCACCGCAATGTTGCGCTCGGCCAGGGTCAGCGCAGCCGTCAGGCCGATGATCCCGCCGCCAATGATGACGACAGAGGTGGTAGTGGGCAGCACAGTGGAAGTTGTCACGGGCGCTATAGTCGGTGCCATGGTCAAGACTCGGTAAACGAATAAGGGCGGCCACGCCTGCGCCTGGCCGCATGACGATGATTACGCCAGGCGAATGACTTCGACCTGCGCCTTCGACGCGTTGCGATACGCCGTGACTTCCAGCTCCACCTTGTAGACCGTCGAGCCCAGGGGCGGACAGGTGACGGTGCTGGCCGGGTCGACGCCGCGAAACTTCTCGCCGATCAGGGTCATCACCGCCGGCACGTCCCTGGGGTCCTGGATGAACACCCGCGAACACACCACATCCGCCAGGCTCGCATCGACTGCCGCCAGGGCCGCTTCGATATTGGCGAAGACCTGATGGGTCTGTTCAAGAATGTCTTCGGGAATCTGCTTGGTCTGCGGGTTGCGGCCCGCGGTGTTGGACACGTAGATCCAGTTGTCCACGACCACCAGGCGCGAATAGCTGGCCTGGTCTTCAAACGGCGAACCGGTCTTGAGCTTAATGATTTTTGTCATGTCGAATGCCTCGTCAGATGGGGTGAAGGGTTGGCTTAGCGCAGTACCGGGGTGTCCCACAGGTTCAAGGTCACGCCGATGCCTTGTTCAAGCGCCTTGCGATACACCACCGTGCCCCAGGCCACGTCTTCGACGGGCATGCCGCCCACCGACATGATGATGATCTCCTCATCGTTCCTGCGGCCTGGCGCGGCCCCGGCGATGATCTTGCCAATGTCCTCGACGTCGTCGAGGCACATCTTGCCTTCGGCAATCATGTCCATGAAACGCACGCCAATGACCGGCACGCAGTGATGCGCAGGCTTGGGCAACTCGTCAAACCAGGCCTGGTAGAGACCGGTGTTGTCCAGCACCTTGCGCACGTCGCGCTGTTCCATGCCTGCGTCGAGGGAGCACGATGCCGGCATCGCGAGGAAGGCGCCGGGCTTGACCCACTCGCGCCGCACAATTGGGTAGATCGAGGGGTCGCCCACCTCGCCGGAGCTACAATAAGTAACAAGGTCCGAGTCGCGAACCACCGCTTCAAGGGTGTCGACGACCTGGAGCGTGGTGATCTGCGGATAAGTGTCTTTGACCCACGCCATAAAGTTGTCGAGGCTCTTCTGGCCACGGCCCTTGATCTTCAACGTATCAATATGCGGGCATACCGCGATGAAGGCCGCCAGCGTGGTCTTGCCCATCACCCCCGGGCCGAGCAGGCCGACGACTTTCGAGTCCTTGCGGGCCAGGTGACGCGCGCCCACCCCGGGAATCGCACCGGTGCGGTACGCCGACAGCAGGTTGGCCGACATATGGGCCAGCGGTGCGCCGGTGTCGGGGTCATTCAGGGTGAACATCAAGATGGAGCGCGGCAGGCCTTTTTCGCGGTTGGCGATATTGGAGCCGTACCACTTCACCCCGGCGGTGCAAAAGCTGCCGCCCAGATAGGCCGGCATGGCCATCATGCGCCGGTCGGCCGTGGGTTTGGGCATGTTTGGAAACGGCGAGTCCTGCGGAAAAACAACCATCGCGCCATGGGAGTCATTGTTCGGGCCGGCCATGCGGTAGTCACCGGCATACAGCAGGCCGAACATTTCTTCCATGGTATTCACGCAGGCGAGCATGTCGGTCACCCCCGCACGGATCATGTCCTGCTCGGAGAGGTAGATGAAGTCGATTTTTGTATTTATAGGCATAGTTATTCTCGGGTTGAAGGTGAGATCGCTGCGGTAGGCGCAACTCCACACTGTCGACGTCGAGTATCTGGCGGCAGTATCCGGCGGTATTGTAAATTTCGGACATGCCCACGGGCCGGCAGCGTGTCAGTTGGCGCGATTAATGCCTTGGATTTCCCGTACCGCTGCCGTCCCAAGGGGCAACCATGATCCAACAGAGCGTGCCGACTCCCCGGCCTCACACGGTGAACGAACAGCCCTGGTTCGTACTCAACTCTTCACGCTATTCGGTGATGCCCTGCGCGCACCCGGCGATCTCGCATTTCTATGCCTTCGATGTGGCCCACTCGAGCAATCTGCTGGCCGTGCCGGACGGCTGCGTGGACATTGTGTTCGACTGCGACGCCACCCGCCCCAGCGCCCGGATCTGTGGCACCCCGCTGACCGCCCAGGCCGTCCAGTTGCACCAGCACCATCACTACTTTGGCGTGCGTTTTTCACCGGGAATCATTCCCGGCTTTATCAATGTGCTGGCCGAAGAGTTGACCGAGCGGGAACTCGACCTGCTGGAAGTCTCGGGGTTTGCCCAACGGATCTTTGAAAGCATCGTGCAGGCCCCCCTGCTGGGCGATCAAATGCGCCTGTTCAACGACTATCTGGCCCCTCGCCTGATGGGCAAGACGTCCAGGCTCACGGCCATGATCATCCAGCAGACGCTGCGCCATCGCGGCGATGTGCGGATCCAGCAACTCGAAGACCTCAGCGGCTACACCAGTCGCACGGTGCACCGTCAGTTCAGCCAGGACACCGGCATGTCCCCCAAGACTTTTTGCCGGATCATCCGCTGCCAGGCAGCCCTGGATACCCTCAATACCCAACACGATGTTTCGTTTTCGCAGTTGGCGCTCGACCTGGGGTTTTCCGACCAATCGCACTTCCTGCGCGACTTCAAGAAGCTGGTCAGCACCACGCCCTGCGACTACCAGCGCAAAATGCTGCAGAACGCCTACACCGACCGGATCAGCTACGCCTGAGCGGGCTGTACGCCAACCCCCCATCGCTATCATTTCGTTCGTCGGGCACCGTGCGCTTCGTCACGGGTCTCGATCATTGGCGCGGCTCAAGGACATCGGTAAACGCGTGGATCCGAGCTGAGCCCGCGCCGCTCAGCCCATCGCCCGACGGGTCTCGGACGGCGACTCGCCAAACAGCTCGCGGTAATGCGCGGCAAAGTGGCTCAGATGGAAAAAGCCCAGGGCCACCGCGATCTCACCGACGTTATGGGCATAGGCAGGCGTGGCGATCAAGCGTCGGCGCACCGCATTCAGACGCAAGTTGCGCAGGTACTCGACCGGGCGCATGCCGGTCACCGCCTGAAAGCTGTTCTGCAGGGTCCGTCGGCTCACCCGCAGGTGTTCGCACAGGTCGAGAATACTCAGTGGACTGTCGCCACTGGCATCGATCAACTCCTGGCAGCGCTTGACCAGGTAAGCACTCACGGCGAAGTTGCCGCGACGGCAGCGCACCTCGTCGGTGGCATTGCTGAACAGGTCGAGGAAGGTGTTGAGCAGTTCGTCCTCCAGCATTCTTTCGGCGGTGCTGCTGATGGCGTCCGTTTGTTCCAAAAGGTGACGAAACAGTGGGTAAATACGCTGGCGTATCCGCAGCAGTAACGCGTCATCCGCGCATAGCTGCGAGCGGGTGGTCAGGCGCTTGAGCTGATCACGGGACAACTCGAAGGCGGCCAGTTTGGCGAAGCGTACTGTATCGACATTGAGCGCGAAGAAGTGCGTGCCTTCAGGCGCATGCAATACAAACTCCTCGCCATCGCGTAACAGCACTACGTTATGCGTGCCCACCTGTTGCCCTTGCGCCACCGGTGCACTGCCCAACGACATGGCCGCGCACAGGCGTCCCGTCGGTGCATAACCGCGCTGTACCACGCGTTTGTCCAGGACCTCCTGGAAGATCTGGAAGCGGTCGGCAGACAACTGCAGCAGTTCACTGGTCAGGCAGCCACGGCCCAGTTGGTCATACACTTGCCGCCAGCCCTGGATGGAGCCGGCATGGAGTTGAGGGTCATTGAAGGTTCGGACTTCAGCCAGCATGATCGTCGTTCCTCGTTGGCCCCGTTGTGGTTATCGGCCTGAAAGGGGCTTAAGTCATCCATGACGACCGCTGTGGTTTACACAGGGAGGGTGTCCGCGCTGAAAACCAAAGCCAGTTCCGTGCCAAACATATGCAGGCGGTACGTGGTGGGCTGGATACTCATCGGGGCCAGCAGCGCCCCGGACAGCACCACCTGCCCGGCCTCCACCCGTTGGCCGTCCGCCAACAGACGGCGGATCAGCCAGCACAGATTGGCCAGCGGCGGGTCCTCACGATCCTGGGTCTGGCCATCGCCGCAGGGCGCGCC
Organism: Pseudomonas sp. ICMP 8385; assembly: GCF_002699915.1. Classification (NCBI taxonomy): domain Bacteria; kingdom Pseudomonadati; phylum Pseudomonadota; class Gammaproteobacteria; order Pseudomonadales; family Pseudomonadaceae; genus Pseudomonas; species Pseudomonas sp. ICMP 8385. The sequence goes on from NZ_LKBY01000132.1 coordinate 13,065, forward strand.
CGCGCATTCCAGGCGGTAGCCCACATTGGCGTGTTGCCGCGGATCGAACGCCATCCGCGGCCCGAGGCAGTAAAGCCCCGCCGCCGCGTTATCGGCCAGAAAGGCCCCCACGCCGAACGCCCACCCCTGCCAACGACAGTCGGCAATCTCGAACGCCGGAGCCACTTGTGCAATGGCCGCCAGGATCTCCTCGTCGCGGTAGTCTCCCGGCGCCAGGCTGCGCCCCAGGATGATCGCCACTTCGATCTCCAGCTTGGGCTGGATCAACCGTGAGAGCGCCACCACCGTGTTCGGTTCGACACTCATCCGATTGGTCAGGCCGCCATACACCGGCTCGTCAATGCCCATGCGCTGTTGCGCGGCGCGGCCGGCGAAGGCGATTTTCCAACCGCTCAGTTGTTCGCCTGCCCCCATGCGCCTGTCCAGCGCCTGGCGTTGCAACGCGTACCCTGAAAGCAGGTCCAGCGCCTCGGGTGGCAGCGGCGCAATGGCTTGTGCCGTGCGCGTGGCCTGGTGCAACCGGTTCAAGAACCCGTTATCGCCGCTCATGACAGTTGTTCCGCCAATTTGCGCAACACACCTTCAAGCCGCTCAGGTGTGGTAATGGCCGCGATAAACCGGTCCGGGCGCACCACGACGATGCAGTCGCGGACCTTGGAGAACCATTCGCCCAGGCGATTATCCACGTCCTCCACGCTGATCGCGTCCATGGCCATCAAGGGCTGGTGACGAGCAGTGCCACTGCGCGAACGATTGACCTGAATGAAGCGCGTGTCCCAGCGCCCCCAAAAACTCGTGGTTTCTTCGCTGAGGGCCTCGCGGGGATTGACCCGATACCCCAGCACCGCATAGGAATGGCCCAGCACCTCATCAAGACGCCGACGCTGGCCCTCGCTGTCTTCGATATAGGGCTGCACAAACAACTGGCCGACCAGGTCGTCCTCACGCAGTTCGGCACGCTCGTGATAGACCAGGCCCTTGGTGATGGTGGCCTTGGGCTTGAACTTGAACTCCAGCAGGTGCGAGCGCAGGTTATCGACGCTGTTCACCGCCTGGAACAGCCAGTCACGCACACCGGCCATCAACGGGTTGGTCAGCCCCAGTACGGCGCCCATGTTGTCGGCCAGGGCCACCAGTTCGGTGGCGTGCCCGCGGCGTTCCTGGTCGTAGCTGGCAAGGATCGCGTGCGAGGCGCGGCCCTGGAGGATAGCCGCCAGCTTCCAGGCCACGTTGGCCACATCGCGCAACCCGGAATTGAGGCCCTGCCCGGCCCAGGGTGGCGAAATATGCGCGGCATCGCCGACCAACGCCACCCGCCCTTGAACAAATCGCGCCGCGACCCGGGAATGGTGGGTATAGGCGCGGATACGGATGATATTCAACGCGTCGACCGCGTCGCCGATATGCCCACGGATCAGGTCGCGGATGGTGCTCTCGTCACACATCTTCGCCTCATCCTCGCCCTCCATCAGCATGAACTCCCAACGGCGCTGCTGGTAGGGCAGGTAAATGCACACGAAGGGCCGTTGCGGGTCGGCATGCAGTGCGGTGTAGGGGGCATCCAGGGTGTCATTGGCGGTGTCGATCACCACCCATTTGCGTGGATGGGTCAGCCCCAGCAACTCGATGCCGAGTTTTTTGCGCACCGTGGAACGCCCGCCATCGGCGCCGATGACATAGTCGGCGCGCAGTTGGTAGACCTCGCCCCGAGCATCGCGCACCTGCAAGGTCACGCCCTGCCCGTCCTGTTCCAGGTCAAGCATTTCATGGCCCTGGCGCAAGGTGACGCTGGTGCGCTGGCCCAGGGTTTGGCGCAGCGTGCCTTCAAGCAATTGCTGCATGAAAATATTGCGCATTGGCCAGCCGTAATGGGCGGTACTGGGCTTGACCTCGGCGAAACACACACCACGGGCGTTGTAATAGCGCAGCGGCACATCGCAGATCATGTCGCGCGCGGCCAGTTCGGCGATGCCGATGCCCTGCAATACACGCAGGGCTTCATCGTCCATGCCTACCGCACGCGGGTACGGCAGGATGCCGTCGGCAAGCTCAAGGACGATGCAGTCGATTCCGTACATCCCCATATAGTGCGCGGCCGTGATCCCGTTGGGGCCGCCGCCGACAATGACAACCTGGGTTTTCTCCTGCTTCATCGCTATTCACCGCTTTCTTGTTGTGGTTTTAATCCGGCGTCGCCAAAGCTGCACGCCCGCAATCAGTACAGCCCATCAACCCCTTTGACATCTTCGGCCTGCAGGCCGCCGAGCCTGGCATGCAAGCGCCCACGGGTGGCAAAGGCCCAGATCACGATCACTTCATCCGGCGCGGGGCCGTCACCGAACATCAGCGACATACTGTCGTAGTGCGAGCGCACATACAGGGCATCCTTGTGGGCCAGCGGCACATCAATGGTGGAGCCGGGGCCGCCGCGCTTGCCGGTGGAGGGCACCCAGGACTTGCCGCCGCCCAGCGCCAGGCGCACCGGGTCAGCAGCCGGGTTGGTCAGGAAGGCATTGCCATGTTCGTACTCGCCCTGGCTGCCCACCACGCACGCTTTGCCGTAGCTGACAATCTCCCGGGAGCCGGCCAACGCCTGGATACGACGTCCGAACTCATGCCCCAGCTGTGGCGAGGGTTGGACCAACTCGGCCAACGACTCGCTGTAGCGACCGGCATAGGGGTTGGCGATCACGGCGGCAACGGCATATTTGAACAGCGGCTCGCCATCGGCCAATTGGCCGGTTTCGTTGGCCAGGGTTTCTTCGACAAAGCTGTACCATTTGCGGATGTGATAGGTAGCAAAGTTAGCGGTTTTCATAGGGTTTGCCTCAAAGTGGGTCCAGTTTGAAATGGCGACTCGGCGCACCGGCGGCCTTGAACCGGGCCTTGCCGCGTGCATCGTCGTGTTCGGTCTCAAGGAAAAATTCCATGCGGTTGCCGTCGGGATCGTTGAAGTACACGCCATGGCCGATCTCGTGGTCGGTGATCTTCACCACTTCGACCCCCTTGCCCAGCAACATGCCGTAGAGCTGACGCAAGGTGGTCATGTCCCCGGCGATCTCCAGACCGTAGTGTTGCAGCCCCAGCCCGCCCTGGTGGGCGCCGGGCTCGGCACGGATCAAGGCGATGTCGTGATGCTTGCCGCCAAACGCCATCATGACCCAGCTCTCGCCACGGGCACTTTCGTGCATGCCCAGGATGTCGGCGTACCAGCGCGCCGACACGTCAGGATCACTGACCCAGAGCGATAAATGAGTACGCAGGATCTCGACCTTCATGGCGCTCTACCTCAATGCTTTTTCACGATGGATTGATGCCCGGCCTTGATCTGCGCCACGGCAGGTGTCCAGAGCACATCGGCGATCTCGCTGAATTCGCGCCAGTGCTTCTGCCAGCCATCACCGCCATTGTCACTGGTGAACAAGTGCCCATACTTGGTGCCCGCCACGATCTGCTGCGGGTTGGCCGGGTTGAACGCAATCGCCCAGACACAGGAGTTAGGCTGCTGCGGCAAGGGCAGCACCTCCCAACTGAGCGCGGCATCGCGGGAGACCAGGATCTTGCTGGTGGTGCCGGGAGTACCGTCGGAAATACTCAGGTACAGCAGGTTCTGCGTGCCCAACGGCGCGTTCATCGCACGTATGTAGTACAGGCCAAAGGCTTCCCGGCCGATGATGCCGGTCCAGGTCAGCCCTTCATCCAGGCTGCGGTAGACCGCATTGACGCACACCACCACAATGACTTTCTCGCCGTGATTGGGCAGGACCAGGATGTTGTGGATGTCCGAGTTGTAGTCCCACAGCAGCCGGTCGTCGACCCGTGTCCAACTGTCACCACCGTCGCGGGAATGGAACAGCCCGCCCTCCTCCAGGCCGAACCACAGCTGGTTGCGGTCGGTCGGGTCATAGGCGAAGGCCAGCAGGCGCGGGCGGCTGACGCCGTCGCAGAACTCCGGGATGTCCACCGGGGCACGGTCCCAGTTCAGGCCACCGTCCAGGGTCCGCCAGAGCACGGCACGCGAAGGCGCACCGGTGCCGACAAACATCCGTTGCGCATCCTGCGGGTCGACCGCGACTTTCCACACGGTCTGCCCATTGAACGGCGCATCGACCCGCTGCCAATGCCCACCGGTATCGCGGCTGACGCACAAGCCCACGTCTGTGCCGGCATAGATCACCTCGGGGGTATCGGGATGCCCCCCCAGGGATCGGGTGATTGCATCGAACTCCAGGTCCTGCCCCAGGCCCAGGCGGTGCCAGGTACGGCCATCGTCGGCACTGCGGATCACCGCTTGCCCCACGGTAGCCACCAAAAGGGTTCCGTTACTCATCACTGATGCTCCTCAGATATAGATGCCACGGGTCAAGCCGCCGTCGATGCCGATCGATTCCCCGGTCACCGCACCGGCCTTGGGCGACGCCAGAAAACCAATCAGCCAGCCCATTTCAATCGGCGCGAGGGTGCGGCGAATCGGCGTTGCGTCGATATACGCCTGCTCGACCTGCTCCGCGGTCTTGCCTTGCTTGATCCCTTCGCGCTCGTACAGCTCCTGGATATGCGGGGTGTCCACCACGCCGGGGTGAATCAGGTTGACCGTGATGCCCGAGGCGCCCAACTGGTCGGAAAGGGTCTTGGTCATATGGGCAATCGCCAGGTTGCGCATGCCCGAGAGGACTTTGCTGCTACGTCCGGTGAGGCCGCCGATGTTGATGATGCGACCGAAGCCGGCAGCCTTCATGTGCGGGGTCACGGCCTTGGCGCAACGGAAGTAGCCGATCACCTTGGTGTTGAGGTCCGACAGCAGCTCGTCGTCGCCGGCATGCTCGATGTCGTTGCGCACCACACCGGACGGCGCGGCGGCACCGTTGACCAGGATGTCGATACGACCAAAGTGCTTGTAGGCCGCCTCGACCATTTCCGACACCGCCGACATGTCATTGGTGTCACAGAACAGCGGCAGCACTTCGTTGCCGGTCTGTGCGCTGATCTCCTCGGCAGCCAGTTGCAGGAACGCCATGCGCCGCGCACAGATCACCACCTTGCAGCCTTCCTCGGAGAGAAAACGTGCCACTTCCTTGCCAATGCCCATGCCGCCACCGGTGACAATGGCCACGCGGCCTTTCAATTCCAGATCCATAGCAATTACCTCTTGTGATTATTCAGTTCAGGCCAGATCGACAAACACGCTTTTGGTCTCGGTGTAGGCATCGATCACGTTTTTCCCCATTTCCCGGCCCCAGCCGGACTGCTTGTAGCCGCCGAAGGGCGAGGCCGCATCGACCACATTCCAGCAGTTGATCCACACCGAGCCGGCCTTGAGCTGCGCCGCCACGCGGTGCGCCGAGCGTAGGTCGCGGGTCCACAGGCCCGCCGCCAGGCCATACGGCGAATCGTTGGCGCGCAGTACCAGGTCGTCGATTTCGGTCCAGCTCATGACGGTCAGTACCGGCCCGAAGATCTCTTCGCGGGCGACACAGGCACGTTCGGCGCGATCAAGAAATACGCTAGGCGCCATGAAGTGGCCGCGCTCCAGATGGGCCGGCCGGGCGCCGCCGCAGATCAGTTCGGCACCCTCCTCCTGGCCCCGTTGCAGGTAGCCCTTGACCGTGCTCAGTTGGCGCTCCGACACCAGCGGGCCCATGCTGCTGGCCGGGTCCAGGCCGTTGCCGAGCACGTGGGCGGCGGCATGCCGTTCAAGCTCTTCCAGCACCTGGTCCAGCACGCTGGCATGCACATACAGGCGCGAAGCGGCCGTACACACCTGGCCCTGGTTGTAGAAGATGCCATCGGCGGCACCTTTGGCAGCGCGCACAATATCGGCGTCCGGCAAGATGATATTCGGCGACTTGCCGCCCAGCTCCAGCGAAACCTTTTTCATGTTGCTGGTGGCGGCTTGCGCGATCAGCCGGCCGACCTGGGTCGAGCCGGTAAAGGCAATCTTGTCGACATCGGGATGCTGGGCCAGCGGTGCGCCCGTTTCAGCGCCAAGGCCGGTGACCAGGTTGACGACCCCGGCCGGAAACCCGGCGGCCTCGATCAACTGCACCAGGCGGATCGCCACGAGTGGCGTTTGCTCGGCGGGCTTGAGCACCGCCACACAACCGGTGGCCAGTGCCGGGCCGAGCTTCCAGACGCACATGTTCAACGGGAAATTCCACGGCACGATCAGCGCGCAGACCCCCACCGGTTCACGCAAGGTGTAGTTGAGCATGGGCGCACCGCTGGCCGGCGACACCGGCAGCGTGCTGCCTTCGATCTTGGTCGGCCAGCCGGCGAAGTAGCGCAGGATGGTCGCCGCACTGGCCGCTTCACCGCGCGCGGCGGCAATGGGCTTGCCGTTCTCCAGGGTGATCAGTTGCGCCAGCTCTTCGCGGTGCTGGTCCAGCAGATCGGCCAGGCGCAACAGCAGCAGGCCGCGCTGGGCCGGCGACTGCAGTGCCCAGGCGCCATTGAACGCCGAGCGCGCGGCAGCGACCGCCGCCTCCACATCACGCGCTTCGCCCTGGGCGACTTCGCCCAGGGTTTCTTCGGTCGCCGGGTTTTCCACGGCAAACCGCCGGCCAGCGGCGGCGTCCTGCCAACTGCCGCCGATAAACAAGCGGCCCGGCCGGGACAGAAAGGCCTGGACGGCCGGCAGCACTTCAAACGGTTTCATCATCGACTCCTTCACAGCGCCATTTCGATCAGGCAAGGACCGCCATCGGCTTTGGCAGTGGCCAGCGCCCGTTGCAGTTCGGCATTGGTTTGCACCGTACAGGCCGGCACGCCGTAGCCTTTGGCCAGGGCCTTCCAGTCAATGCGCGGGCTGTCGAGCACCGTCAAGCGCAGGGCTTGCGGCTCCATGACGCTCATGCCGAAACGCCGCAGCTCATTCTGCAAAATGGCGTAGCGATGGTTGGCGGCAATCAGGATCACCACCGGCAACTGCTCGCGGGCGATGCTCCACAGGGTTTGGATGGTGTACTGGGCGCTGCCGTCGGATTGCAGGCAGAACACCCGATTGCCGGGTTCCGCCAGGGCGGCGCCGAACCCCACTGGAATCCCCTGGCCAATCGCACCACCGGTATTGGTCATTACCCGATGCCGGGCGGCGCGGGCGGAGGCGGTGAAGAAGGGATAACCGCAGGTCCCGCCCTCGACCGAGACAATACTGTCGTGGGGCAGCGACGCGGCCAACACTTGCCCAATGGACTGCGGCGTCAGCTCGGCATGCCCGGGCGGCAGTTCGATGCCCTGGGGCGTCGGCACGTAGGCCGGTGCATCCAGGACCTCGGCCAGCGCCGTCAGCGCCCCGGCCACGTCGTCACCGACATCGGCCAGCGCCAGCAGGCGCTCGCGCTCGGCCAGGCGCGACGGTATGCCTTCGTAGCCAAAATAGCTGATGGGCTCCGGCACCCCGGCGCAGACGACCAGGTCGTACTGCTGAAGAATTTCAATGGCCACTTCCGGGAAGTACGGCAGGCGGTCCAGGTCCGGCAAACCGCCGCCACGGTAACTGAGCCGGGGAAAGGTCTCGGCAAACAAGCGCACGCCCGGCAACTGGGCCAGGCGCCCCGCCGCTTCCAGGCCTGCGACCGACAAACCCTCATCGCCGACGATAAACACCAGGCGCTTGCCGTCACGCAGGGCCTGCGCCACGGTCTCGACCCGATCACCGGCAAACCGGCGCACGGGTGCGCGCAGCGGTGCAAACACGCCGTGGTCCGGCACCGCGTGGCCTTGCAGGTCCATGGGCAGGATCAAGCTGGCAATTTGCCCTTTGGCTTGCCAGGCCGCGCGCACCGCTTCCTGCAAGTCCTCACCGATCCCCGCAGCCGTACGCGAGGTGCGCACCCAGCCGGAGACCGTCCCGGCCAAGGCCTGGATGTCACTGGCCAGCGGCGGGTCGTAGTTGACATGCCATGACGCGTGATCGCCGATCACATTGACGATGGGGGTATTGGCCCGACGGGCGTTGTGCAGGTTGGCGATGCCATTGGCAAACCCCGGGCCCAGGTGGGTGAGGGTCATCGCTGGCTTGCCGGCAATCCGGCCATAGCCGTCCGCCGCGCCCGTACAGACCCCTTCAAACAGTGACAACACCGGCTTGAGAGCAGGTGCGCTGGCCATCGCAGCCACCAGCGGAATCTCGGTGGTCCCGGGGTTGGCGAAGCAGTACTCGATACCGCTTGCCGCTGCCGCATTCACTATCAGTTGCGCACCATTCATTTTCAGCCCTCTTGCTTGAGCATTTGCAGTGATGAGATTTATCACACACAAAAACCAAACCAACAAGCATTTATTTATGTTTTTCTCATTTTATGAGATTTATGCGAATTTAAAGGACGTCAATACCCTTCAGAGATTGCGTTTTTCTCTCACTGCGGTAGTGTTGCCCTCGTGCGAATTGCCTGATCCATTAAGGTAGGCGGCAAGCGCCCTTCCCCTTCTCCTAGGAACGAAATGAGCAGCCTGAGCAAATTGCTGAGTGTCCTGGACCTGTTCGGTCCACAAACGCTGAAGATCGACCCCGACACCATCGCCGAGCGCATGGGGCTGTCACGGGCGACCGTGTACCGCTACGTCAAGGATTTGTGTGACGCCGGCCTGCTGACCCGCGTGGACGCCGGCAGTTACGGCCTGGGCCCGCGCGTGATCGAACTGGACTGGATGATGCGTCAGTACGATCCGATCCTTCTCGCCGGCCGCGAACTGATGCACGAGCTGTCCGCGCAAACGGGACTGGCCGTGTTTGCCAGCGTGTTTTACGACGGGCGCATCATCAACACCTACATCGCCGAACCTACCGACACCTATCACTTTGCGTTCGGGCGCGGGCAACCGTTGCCGTTCTTTCGCGGCGCACAATCGAAGGTCTTGATCGCCTTTCAGAAAGGCCGCCGCCTGCAACGCCTGTTCGACGAGCACATGGCCAACGACCCCAACAGCCCGTATGACTGGGCAAGTTTCTCCAAGGCGGCGAAAAAGATCCGCAAGGACGGTTACTGCCTGACCCACGACGAACTCAACCTGGGCCTGACCGGTATCGCCGCGCCCATCCTCCAGGCAGACCTCGACGAAGTCGTCGGCAGCCTGTCGGCCGTTGGCAGCAGCCAAAGCTTCAAGCTGCTGCGCCAGGACACCGTGGTCGAAATGGTGATGGATACCACCCGGCGCATTGCCGAAAACATGCGCAACCCACCGAGCGGCATCACGCCCTGACCCGCCGGGCTCAGAACGGCATGATCAGGGTCAATTGGCTGTAGAGGTTGGTGCCATTGCCACCGACCTGGTTGCCACCGCTGGTCGAGTCTTGCTTGGGCTGGTACACCCCCACCAGCGGGGTGGCGATCAAGTGCGGGTTGACCGCCCACTCAAGGTACATATCCAGCTCGCGGGCATCGAGGTTCAACGCATTGCGTTTACGCAACGTGTCGTAATCGAAGTACAGCACCCCCAGGGTCAGGTTTTCCAGCGGGCTGGCCTTCAGCCCGACGTGCTGGATGCGCGTATTGGTGTTGAACGGCCCGGCGAAGTTGCCGGCCACTTCGCCCTGGAACCAGGTGCCGTAGCCCATGCTGAAGCCGGTGAACAGCGCGTCCCATTGCTGGGAATAGCGGGTGTAGCGATAGCTCACCTTGGGCCTCCAGGCCGTATCGGCGAAGGTATAGCCCGCTTCGCCGTACCAGGCTTTTTCCGGCCCCGCGTCCTTGTCCTGCCAGGCGTATTCAAATGCCAGGCTGACGTTCTGGATACCCCCATCGCCTTCGCCGCGTATGCTGTAGACGTTCATGCCCTTGCGCTGGCGTTGAAAGTCGCTGGCCCATTGCTCGTTGACATCGATGCCATGCACCCAGGTCAACCCGAGGGTCCCCGCTCGGGCGGTGTAATCCAGGGTGCCGGCGGCCAGTTCGGTTTCGGCCTGGACGCGATTGTCGGACTTGAGCCACATCAGGCTGCCGTGCAGGCCGTCCTGCCCGCCCAGGCGCAACACCGCGGTTCGATCGAACGCATGCCGCGCCGCCAGGTAATAGGCGCCGCCACGATTCAAACGGCCATCGGCCGGGCCCTTGCCCAGGTTCAGCCCGTCATCGTTGATCAGGAACCCTCGGCCGAGCTTGACCACTTGGCGCCCGCCAGACATATCAATGCCGTCCTTGCCCAATGCCGGAAACAGGTCGCCGGAGCGCCATCCCAGGTAGGCATCTTCGATCTTTGTGGTGCGCTCGGTGCCCAGGGCATTGCCGCTCGGATCACCGTCTCCCCAGGTGGCACTACTGAGCAGGGCAAATGCGCCATACGCGGTGCCGTTGCCCCCCAGTGCCTGGTCGCCGCTCAAGCCGTATTTGATAAAGCCTTCGCGCCAGGTAGAGCCGCCTGACGTGCCGTCATAATTCTTGCGGCTGTTGAAGTGGCCGAACACCGCAGTCATGTCGGCGTTGAGATGACGGTTTGCATCGCTGTACAGCTCATAACCCTGTACCTGATGGCAGAGACCTATGGCCAGCGTGCAACCCAATAGCAGATGACGTGATGAATAACCCATGGCTCAAGCTCCTTGTGCGTTGTCACGCTTGCGGACGAACAGCAGTTGCTGGCCAGTGAACTCCAGCAGCCCCTCAAGGCCGAACTCGACGCCAAACCCGGACATTTTGCTGCCACCAAACGGTGTGTTCGGCTGGATCTGTGCATGGCAATTGACCCAGGCCACGCCGCTCTCCAGGCGGCCGGCCAGGGCCTGGGCCTGCTCGACATCCGCCCCCCAGACCGATCCGCCCAACCCCATGTCACCGGCATTGGCGCGCCGCAGCACATCCTCCACCTCTTGGTAAGCGATCAAGGGCAACACCGGGCCGAACTGCTCCTCGTCGACCAGGCGCTGCCCATCGGTAACGTCCGCGACCAGCGTGGGCGGATAGAAAAAGCCGGGGCGGTCCAGACGCGCACCGCCGCACAGCACCCGCGCACCGTTGGCCCGTGCATCGGCGACCAAGGCTTCCACCAGTTCCAGTTGCTCAAGGTTCTGCACCGGCCCGAAGGTGACACCGGCTTCAAGACCATCACCGACCACCTGGCGCGCCGCAATTTGCGTCAGCGCCTCGGCGAAAGCCTGGTACTGCGATTCATGGATGTACAGGCGCTTGAGGGCCGCACAGGTCTGGCCCATGTTCAGGAAGGCCGCCTGGAAAATCTCCTCGGCCACCGCCTCCACCGGCGTCCCCGGCAAGACGATTGCGGCGTCGTTGCCCCCTAGTTCCAGGGTCAGGCGCTTGAGATTGCTGGCGGCGCCGCGCATCACGCTTTGCCCGGTGGCGGTGGAGCCCGTGAAGACAATCTTCTGGATCCCGGGGTGCGCAGTGATCGCGCTGCCAAAGCCCTGCTCGCCCGTCACGCAATTGATCACGCCACGCGGCACATGGCGGGCAATGATGTCCACCAGGCCCAAGGTGCTCAACGGCGTCAGGCTCGACGGCTTGCTGATCACACAATTACCGGCACGCAACGCCGGCATGATGTGCCACACAGCGATCATGAACGGCCAGTTCCATGGCGTGATCGACGCCACCACCCCCAAGGGCTTGCGGTGCAGTTCGATCCGTTGGCTGGGGGTGTCCTCCACCTGCTCCACCACAATCTCCTGCGCCGCAGCGTAACGGGTCCAGGCGGCCGCCCCCATGACCTCGGAAAACGCCAGCGCCAGTGGTTTGCCTTGCTCACACACAATCAAGCGAGCCAATGCCTCGGCCTGCCGTTCGATATCGGCCGCAATGGCCAGCAACCGCTCACTACGCTCGCAGTGGCTGCTGTGCCGCCAGCTTTTAAAGGCGACCCGCGCGGCGTCCACCGCCTGGTCGAGTTGCGCCAGGGAGCCGGCCGGGCATTGAGCGAATGCCGCGCCGGTGGCTGGATTGATCACGTCAAACTGGCCCTGTTCACCGGCCACCTGAGTGCCGTTGATAAGCATCTTGTAATGGTCCATTAAAATCTTCCTTTCACGCGCTGACCAGCCATGCCGGGCAACGACAGGCTGCAATTGTCGAGTGGGTCGAGCAGTAACGCCGGCGGCGTTAGAGCGTGTGGCTGCCCAAGGCGAGAAACCGTTGCGGCGAGATTTTGCGCAGCCGCGCGGCGAGCACGATGCCGATGATCAGGGCCACGGGAATAATCGCGCAGAGGCTATAAGACAGCAGTTGACTGGCACCGGTGAGGACATCGAAATGCACCACCGCCAGCACCAGTACCAGCATCAGCGCCAGGCAGGAGAAACCTGGCAGGAGACGTCCACGCCAAAGCCCGACGCTCAGCTCGGGATGACGATGGAAGTAGACGCATACCGCCACCGAGGTCAGCGCCATCAACAGGATGACGCAGAGGGTGGCCAGGTTAGACAGCCAGGCGAACAGTTGCAGGATCGGGTCCGCATCCATCGCAGCGAACACCAGGACCACCACCGCCGCAATCAGACTCTGCAACGCTGAGCCCATATGCGGGCTCTGGTGCACGCGGTGGGTGGTGCCCAACAGGCTGTGCAACAAACCGTCGCGGCCAATGGCATAGAAATAACGCGCCGCCGCGTTATGAAAGGCCAGCAGCCCGGCATAGATACTGACCATGAACAGCACCCGGATGATCTGCGTCAGGTGCGGGCCGACAAAGTG
>NZ_LKBY01000133.1:0-25327 GCF_002699915.1 Pseudomonas sp. ICMP 8385
CTCTGAGGACCTGGTCATGAACGCACCGCAGCAAAGCCCTGAAATCGGTCGAGAGATTATCGCTGCCGGCTACCGCACCAACCTGCACGACAGCGGCGAAGGCTTCCCGCTAATGATGATCCACGGCTCCGGCCCCGGCGTCACCGCCTGGGCCAACTGGCGCCTGGTGATGCCCGAGCTGGCCAAGCGCCGCCGGGTGATCGCCCCGGACATGCTGGGCTTCGGCTACAGCGAACGCCCGGCCGATGGTCAGTACCACCAACAGCGCTGGGTCGAACACGCGCTTGGTGTGCTGGATGCCCTGGGCATCGAACAGGCCGATCTGGTCGGTAACTCCTTCGGTGGCGGCCTGGCCCTGGCCCTGGCCATCCGCCACCCCGAGCGCGTGCGCCGGCTGGTGCTGATGGGCAGCGCCGGGGTGAGCTTTCCGATCACCCCGGGCCTGGATGATGTGTGGGGCTATGAGCCGTCCTTCGCCACCATGCGCCGGCTGATGGACACCTTCGCCTACGACCGCAGCCTGGTCACCGACGAGTTGGCCGAGCTGCGTTACCAGGCCAGCATCCGCCCCGGTTTTCAGGAGTCGTTCGCGCAGATGTTCCCCGCCCCGCGCCAGCGCTGGGTCGACGGGCTGGCCAGCGACGAAGCGGACATCCGCGCCTTGCCCCACGAAACACTGGTGATCCATGGCCGCGAGGACCAAGTGATTCCGCTGGCGGCCTCGCTGACCCTGGCCGAATGGATCGCCTGCGCCCAGTTGCACGTATTCGGCCAGTGCGGCCACTGGACCCAGATCGAACACGCCGAGCGTTTCGCCCGCCTGGTCGAGAACTTCCTCGCCGAGGCCGACGCCCTCCATTGCTGAGAGAGACCAATATGGACAAGACATTGATCAACGAGCTCGGCGACGAGCTCTACCAGGCGATGGTCCAGCGCGAGACCGTCACGCCGCTGACCAGCCGTGGCTTCGACATCAGCGTCGATGACGCCTACCACATTTCCTTGCGTATGCTGGAACGGCGCTTGGCCGCCGGTGAGCGGGTGATTGGCAAGAAGATCGGCGTTACCAGCAAGGCCGTGCAGAACATGCTCGGCGTGCACCAACCGGACTTCGGCTACCTCACCGACGCGATGGTCTACAACAGCGGCGAAGCCATGCCGATCAGCGAGCGGCTGATCCAGCCACGCGCCGAGGGCGAGATCGCCTTCATCCTCAAGAATGATTTGATGGGTCCGGGCGTGACCAATGCCGACGTGCTGGCCGCCACCGAATGCGTGATCCCCTGCTTCGAAGTGGTCGATTCGCGCATCCAGGACTGGCAGATCAAGATCCAGGACACCGTGGCGGACAACGCCTCCTGCGGCCTGTTCGTGCTCGGTGACCAGGCCGTGTCGCCGCGCCAGGTCGATCTGGTCACCTGCGGCATGCTGGTGGAAAAGAACGGCCAGCTGCTCTCGACCGGTGCCGGCGCCGCGGCGCTCGGCTCGCCGGTCAACTGCGTGGCCTGGCTGGCCAACACCCTCGGCCGGTTCGGCATCGGCCTGAAGGCCGGCGAGGTGATCCTGTCCGGCTCGCTGGTTCCGCTGGAGCCGGTCAAGGCAGGCGATTTCATGCGCGTCGAGATCGGCGGCATCGGCAGCGCCAGCGTGCGCTTCATCTGATCGAGGACAGCCTGATGAGCAAGAAACTCAAAGTAGCGATCATCGGCCCGGGCAACATCGGTACGGATCTGATGATCAAGGTGATGCGCAACGCAGAGCATCTGGAAATGGGCGCGATGGTGGGCATCGACCCGGCCTCCGATGGCCTGGCCCGCGCCCAGCGCATGGGTGTGGCGACCACCCACGAAGGTGTCGAAGGATTGATCAACCTGCCCGAATTCGCCGACATCGATTTCGTCTTCGATGCCACCAGCGCCTCTGCCCACGTACGGAACGATGCCTTGCTGCGTCGTGCCAAACCCGGCATCCGCTTGATCGACCTGACCCCGGCGGCCATCGGCCCCTACTGCGTGCCAGTGGTGAATCTGGAAGAGCACCTCGCCAAGCTCAACGTCAACATGGTGACCTGCGGCGGCCAGGCCACCATCCCGATGGTGGCCGCGGTGTCGCGCGTGGCCAAGGTCCATTACGCCGAGATCGTCGCCTCCATCGCCAGCAAATCCGCCGGCCCCGGGACCCGCGCCAACATCGACGAGTTCACCGAGACTACCAGCAAGGCCATCGAAGTGATCGGCGGCGCCGCCAAGGGCAAGGCGATCATCATCATGAACCCGGCCGAGCCGCCGTTGATCATGCGTGACACGGTGTTCGTGCTGTCCGAGGCCGTCGACCAGGCACAGGTCGAGGCCAGCATCGAGGAGATGGCCAGCGCCGTGCAGGCCTACGTGCCGGGCTACCGCCTCAAGCAGAAGGTGCAGTTCGACATGATTCCCGCATCCGCGCCGCTGCATATCCCTGGGCTCGGCACATTCAGTGGCCTGAAAACCTCGATCTATCTCGAAGTCGAAGGTGCCGCCCACTACTTGCCGGCCTACGCCGGCAACCTCGACATCATGACCTCCGCCGCGCTGGCTACCGCCGAACGCATGGCGCAGTCGCTGCTGAACGCATGAGGACCGAGCCATGACCTTCAACCCCGGCAAGAAACTCTATATCTCCGACGTGACCCTGCGCGACGGCAGCCATGCGATCCGCCACCAGTATTCGATCCAGAACGTCCAGGACATCGCCCGCGCGCTGGACAAGGCCCGCGTCGACTCCATCGAGGTGACCCACGGCGATGGCCTGCAGGGTTCCAGCTTCAACTACGGTTTCGGTGCGCACAGCGACCTGGAGTGGATCGAGGCCGCCGCCGATGTGATCCAGCACGCCCGGATCACCGTGCTGCTGCTACCTGGCATCGGCACCGTGCATGACCTGAAAGCCGCCTATGACGCCGGCGCCCGCTCGGTGCGCGTGGCCACCCACTGCACCGAGGCGGATGTCTCGCGACAGCACATCGAGTATGCCCGTGAACTGGGCATGGACACCGTCGGCTTCCTGATGATGAGCCACATGATCCCTGCCGAACAGCTGGCGGCGCAGGGCAAGCTGATGGAAAGCTACGGCGCACAGTGCATCTACATGGCCGACTCCGGCGGCGCGATGAACATGAACGACATCCGCGACCGCATGCGCGCCTTCAAGGCGGCGCTGAACCCGGAAACCCAGACCGGCATGCACGCCCACCACAACCTCAGTCTCGGCGTGGCCAACTCCATCATCGCGGTGGAGGAGGGCTGCGATCGCATCGACGCCTCGCTGGCAGGCATGGGCGCCGGCGCCGGCAACGCGCCGCTGGAAGTATTCATCGCCGCGGCCGAGCGCATGGGCTGGAACCACGGCACCGACCTGTACGCACTGATGGACGCCGCCGACGATATCGTCCGGCCGTTGCAGGACCGTCCGGTGAGGGTCGATCGCGAAACCCTCGGCCTGGGTTATGCCGGGGTCTACTCCAGCTTCCTGCGCCACGCCGAGGTGGCAGCCGCGAAGTATGGACTGAAGACGCTCGACATCCTCGTAGAACTGGGCAGGCGCCGCATGGTCGGCGGCCAGGAAGACATGATCGTCGACGTCGCGCTCGACCTGCTGGCAACTCGCAAGGAGCAACATGCATGAACCGTACATTGACCCGCGAACAGGTGCTGGCCCTGGCCGAGCACGTGGAAAACGCCGAACTGCAGGCCCACGACATCCACAAGGTCACCAACGACTATCCGCAGATGACCTTCGCTGACGCCTACGACATCCAGTGGGAGATTCGCCGGCGCAAGGAAGCGCGCGGCAACCGGACCGTCGGCCTGAAGATGGGCCTGACCTCCTGGGCGAAGATGGCGCAGATGGGCGTGGAAACGCCCATCTATGGCTTCCTGGCCGACTACTTCAGCGTGCCGGACGGCGGCACCGTGGATTGCTCGAAGCTGATCCACCCGAAGATCGAGGCGGAAATCTCGGTGGTCACCAAGGCGCCGCTGACAGGCCCGGGCTGCCATATCGGCGACGTCATCGCGGCGGTCGACTACGTGATCCCGACCGTCGAGGTGATCGATTCGCGCTACGAGAACTTCAAGTTCGACCTGATTAGCGTGGTGGCGGACAACGCTTCCTCGACGCGCTTCATCACCGGCGGCCGCATGGCCAGCCTCGAGGAGGTCGACCTGCGCACCCTCGGCGTGGTGATGGAGAAGAACGGCGAGGTGGTGGAGCTCGGCGCCGGTGCCGCGGTGCTCGGTCATCCCCTGTCCAGCGTGGCGATGCTCGCCAACCTGCTGGCAGAGCGCGGCGAACACATACCGGCCGGCACCTTCATCATGACCGGTGGCATCACGGCTGCGGTATCGGTGGAGCCGGGCGACAACATCACCGTGCGCTATCAGGGGCTTGGCAGCGTCTCCGCGCGCTTCATCTGAGCCATTCGGCCGCCCTGCCCGGGCGGCCTTCTTATTCAGGAGGCACAACATGCCCATTGCCCAGATCCACATTCTTGAAGGCCGCAACGACGAGCAGAAGGAAACCCTCATCCGTGAGGTCAGCGAGGCCATATCGCGCTCCCTGGATGCGCCGCTGACCAGCGTGCGAGTGATTATCACGGAGATGGCCAAGGGCCACTTCGGTATCGGCGGCGAACTGGCCAGCAAGGTCAGACGCTGAAGTGGAGATGCCCAAGGGCACTTCGGGTCGAGGAACCAGACCTGCATTGGGACGCGGCCACAAAGAGCGCGGGCAAGTGACTGCCTGTTATTTTAAGCATGCCTGAAGCGAGGAAAAGTGCAGAGCGGCTGGTCCGTTTGTTACGCCGAGTTGCCTGTCTGGGTAGCGAGGTGGTTTCAAGGCCGCCCACTTGCGGTACGGAGAATTGTGGGCGGGAAATATGTGGCATATATATGCTTTCCAAAAAACAATAAAAAAGAGCGAGTCAAAAATGAAGCAATATCCGAACCTAACCCGTCTGCTGGTGTGTGTGAGCGCCAGTCTGCCGCTCAGTACCCTAGCCGCTGAAGGCGGTTTCATCGAAGACACCACGGCGACGCTGCAAGCGCGCAACTATTATTTCAGTCGGGATTTCTCGGACATTGAGGGCCCCAACCAGCAGTCCAAGGCCGAAGAGTGGGCGCAGGGCTTCATTCTCAGAGTGAATTCTGGCTACACCCAGGGCACAGTCGGTTTCGGCGTCGACCTGCTGTGAATGCTGGGCATTAAACTCGACAGTAGCCGCGAGAGGGTGAATACCGGCTTGCTACCCCTGGATAGCGGCGAGGCGGTCGATGACTTCAGCCGCCTTGGAGCGGCGCTAAAGGTGCGCCTGTCGCAGACCGAACTGAAGGCCGGGAGGTGATCTGGCAGATTGCGGCCCGCCGCAGTATGTACAAGAAGCTGAGTAAGCGCAGTGCGCTGTACAAAGCCAAGCGCAAGATCGAGAAATCCAAGGCCCAAGTGCGCGCCAAAGTCGAGCACCCGTTCCGGGTGATCAAGCGCCAATTCGGCTACGTGAAGACACGCTTCCGTGGCCTGGCGAAGAACACCGCGCAGTTGGTGACACTGTTCGCGCTGTCGAACCTGTGGATGGCGCGCCGACATTTGCTGACGAATGCAGGAGAGGTGCGTCTGTAATGCGGGAAATGGCCGGCGCGAGGTGCTCGCGCCGGCTATAAATCCGGAAAGAGGGGATGATTTGATCGTTTTTTAGCCGAATCACCGTTTTGAAATCGGCAAGGGCTGGAGTCAGCCAGAAATACCTGACTACTTCAGACCATCCCTAGGCTTTTCCGGGAGGTTCTTACTGACGGAGGAAAGACTTTGCAAACAGAGGAAAGGAATACCGCGGGTAGTGCTGAAGAAGCCAGGTCGAATCGCCTCGATAGTCACGCTCTTAGCAACGGCATCACTGCCTTTCTTTTCGGGGTGACGGGTCCCTTGGCTATCCTTATCATGGTGGGCCGTGATGGAGGTCTGAGCGATGTAGATCTCGCCTCCTGGATCTTCGGTGCCTACGGTCTCAGTGGGGTGCTGAGCCTGTACTTTTGCTGGCGATACCGGCAGCCGCTAGGGATGGCCTGGACGATCCCGGGCGCGCTGCTGCTGCCGTCGGCGCTCGACCACCTGAGCTTTGCGGAAGTCATTGGGGCCTACTGGGTAACTGCTCTACTCATCACATTACTCGGCTGGAGCGGGCTCATTAACTGTGTGATGCGCCGCATTCCAATACCCATCGTCATGGGCATGGTCGCCGGCGTTTTCCTGCCGCTGGGAGTTAAAGTTGTCACCGCGTTTACCAGTAACGCGCTGCTCGCCACCGTAAGCCTCGGAGTATTCATGCTCTTCTCCGTCTTGCCAGCGCTAGGGAGCCGACTGCCGCCGGTGCTGGCCGCGCTGCTCGCCGGTGGCGCGGTAGCTTGGACTACGGGCGGCATCGCGCCACTGGGCGTGGTGCCAACGCTCCTAGCGCGTCCTATTATGTACATGCCAGAGTTCTCGCTGCAGGCTCTGGTAGAGATGGTCATTCCGCTCATGATAACTGTGCTGGGCATTCAGAACGCACAGGGCTTTGCGGTACTGCAGCAGGTCGATCACCCACCGCCTGTGAAGGCCGTTACGGTGGGGTCCGGGCTGGGCTCGATGCTGTTCGCGGTGGTCGGTTCGGTGCCCGCCTGTCTTACCGGGCCGACCAACGCGATTCTCGTCTCCAGCGGCGCGCAGCATCGGCAGTGGATCGGCGGCATGGTCTTCGCTGTCTTAATGATTATTTTTGGCCTTTTTGCACCGGTCGCAACAGCCGTTGCGTTGGCGGTGCCGCTGGCCTTGATTGGGCTAATCGGCGGACTGGCCATGATCCGGGCGTTGCAGGGCGCTTTCCAAGGCGCCTTTTGCGGCGAGTGTCCGCTTGGTGCTCTGGTCGCCTTTGTGGTGTCGGTGGCCGGTGTACCAATTCTGAATATAGGCGCTCCGTTTTGGGGTCTCGTGTTCGCATTCATCGCGTCTTGGCTACTCGAGCGTGACAGCCTGCGTAGGGTAATGGTGCCTAAGGAAACTCTGAAAAAGACTTCCTGATTTTGTCAGAATATCCTGATGTCAACCGCCGAGTTGTCTGATGAGGCAGATGAGCCGGTTGCCGAAACGCGTTTCTTCAATTGCCACGCGGCGCCGGGGAACCTGATACGTCTTGGTGGTTTTCGTTCGGCGGTCTGCCGTCTAGCTAGGACGGCAAGCTTTCAAATATCAATGGTCATGTTAAGGGCGCCTCGTTGACCTCTACTACATACCTAAACCCGGAAACGCACATCGTTATCCTGAGGATCTCTTTGCGTCACATACCCCGAGGCAGGAGCCCTATGCGGTTATCCCGCACGTACGGATCTGAGCGGAGGGCGGCAGGTAACTGCCGTCCCTACCACGACCGATGAAACCCCGGTGCAAATGCTTGCGCCCGGCATGAAGAAGACGCAGCGGGTTTACGTGTGGCCTATGCTGCCAGCGCGTTCGCCGAGCTGCGCGCCATAGTCTATGACTTCAGTCCCAGCCGAGCCGGCGAGCATGCCCGTGCCTTCCTCGGTGACTGGAGAGGCCAGCTGGTCTGTGATGACTTCGCCGCCTACAAGTTCTGCTTCGAGCAGGGGAAGGCGTGACCAAAATCGGCTGTATGGCCCGCGGCCCACGCCCGGCGCGAGTTCTACAGCCTGCACGTGGCCAACCAGAGCCCGCTGGCCGGACAGGCCCTGCACCAATATCGGTCAGCTGTACGCCATCGAGCGCGAGGTGCGTGACTGCCGCCTGACGAGCGACGCGAATACGCCACGCACAGGCCAGACCTCTCGACGATACCCTGCACACCTGGATGCTCGCCCAGCGCGAGCGCATCCATGAAGGCACGGCCATCTCCAAGGCGCTTGACCACAGCCTCAAGCGCTGGACGGCCCTGGTGCGCTGTCTCGACAACGGCAGGGAGGTGATCGATGGTTTTTAAAAAAATCTGATGCTCTACCTGACGGCGGGGCTCAAGTCCGACAAGCAGCCAGTCAAAAGAGCGAGGACAGGCTAGACTCCCTTGAATCGATGCACTTCATCTTGTGTAGACTCAGGGTGTCGGAAGGCAGCTCGCCGAATGTGCTCCTGTATTTCTCGGCGAAACGTCCCAGATGTAAGAAGCCGTAGTCTAGGGCCACCTCAGTGATACTACGTATATTGGTAGTGGGATTGCTCAAGCAGGCACGGACGCACTCAAGCTTGCGGTTGCGAATGTAATTCATGGGCGTGGTGCCGGTATGCTTCTCGAACATGGTGTAGAGGGAGCGTGGGCTCATCAGCGCCAGCTCCGCTAACTGCTCAAGGCTGATACTCCGTTTGACATTTTCCTCAATGAACTGAACGACTCGCTCGAAACATGGGTTGCCTTCGACGAAGCCTTTGCGGCTGACATTGCTGCTGAGCGTCTCGAGCAGCTTGGTAGCGATGATCTTCGTGTAGTGCTCCGCCACCAAGGTCATCGACATGTTATGTTCCGCTTCGTCACAAACCAGTCCGATTAGATTGATGAAGCCATTAAGCTGCTGCAGGCTATGTCGGGGGGGGAAACGGATACCTCCACTCGGCTTCTGCCAATTGAGCTCATTGCATGCGCTATCAATGATAACCGAGGGCAATTTGACAATGAATTTCTCGCACTCCTCCGAATAAGTCAGCTCCGCGCGGTCATCCGGGTTGATCACCAATAGTTCGCCTGGCGCAAAATAGTGCTCCAAGCCATTGCCACGCCAAAGGCAATGACCCTTGAGCAATAGCTGCAGGTGGGGGCGCCTCAGAAAAGGGATTTTAAAGTACGCTAAGCATGGGCGGGGCTGACAGCACGCGTCTGTCAGATGAACTTATGATGCCAGCACTTTGTAGACCGTCGAGCGACCAATCTTCAGTCGTTTGGCAATTTCCATCGCACTGATACCCTGACCGTGGAGCGTGAATACCTCGGCTTTGTCCACCGTAGGTTTGCGGCCAAACTTCACGCCCTTGGCCTTTGCTTCCAAACGACCTTCGTTGGTCCGTTCCAGTATCCGCAGGCGTTCGGCCTGAGCCACGGCTGACAGGATGGTCACCACCATTTTGCCCATGGTTCCCTCTGTGCTGATGCCGTCATCCAAAAATCGGATGGCCACGCCCATGTCGTCGAACTCCTTAATGAGCTGGATCATGTCCGCGGTATCGCGACCGAGCCGGTCGAGTTTTTTTACCAGGACCACATCACCTTCTTCGACCTTGAGCCGGAGCATCCTTAGGCCTTCGCGGTTCACGTGACTGCCAGATACCTTGTCGGTAAAAATTCGGGTTGCTCTGACGTTTTCAGCCTTGAGCGCCTTTATCTGTACATCAAGGGACTGTTGACTGGTGGAGACGCGGGCATAACCAAAAAGTCGCATGGCAAAATGTCTCATAAGTCGATTTTTAGATCTTCCGTCTATGAAGTAGCGATAAACGAATTAATAGACGTCTTGGGAGGATCACTTTACCGTGTCCACAAACTTATGAGAAAGGAGACTGTATGCCACGTCGTTCGATTCTTTCCGTCGCCGAGCGGGAAAGCTTACTGGCGTTGCCAGACTCCAAAGATGACCTGATTCGTCACTACTCTTTCAGCGACGCCGATCTGACCCTCATTAGTCAACGGCGCGGGTCTGCGAATCGGCTGGGCTTCGCTGTACAACTCTGTTACATGCGCTATCCCGGCGTAACGCTTGCGGTGGATGAAGAACCATTCGCGCCATTGCTGCGTTTGGTGGCCACGCAGTTGAAGGTGCCGCCTGAAGCATGGGCGGATTATGGGCAACGCGCCGAGACGCGTCGCGAGCACCTATTGGAATTACAAGCGCTTTTTGACTTTAAGCCATTCACAACACGGCATTATCGTCCCTGTGTTCATAGCCTGGATGAATTGGCATGGCAGTCCGATAAAGGCTTCGTGTTAGCGACGGAATTGGTCAAAGGGTTACGACAAAAAAACATACTGCTTCCATCACTAAGCGTCATCGAGCGCATTTGTGCTGAGGCAATCACCCGTGCCAACCGGCGCATTTACGAAACCTTGTCCGAGCCTCTTTCGAATACACATCTCGGTTGCCTCGACGGCCTGCTCAAGCGCCGAGATAAAGGCCAGACCACCTGGTTGGCCTGGCTTCGCCAGTCGCCGGTTAAACCGAACTCGCGGCACATGCTTGAACATATCGAACGCCTAAAAGCATGGCAGGCTCTTGATCTGCCTGCAGGCATTGAGCGGCTGGTTCACCAAAACCGCCTGCTCAAAATCGCCCGTGAAGGTGGCCAAATGACACCCGCTGACTTGGCTAAGTTCGAGCCGCAGCGGCGCTACGCCACCCTTGTGGCGCTGGTCATCGAGGGTATGGCCACCGTCACCGACGAAATCATCGATCTGCACGATCGTATCTTGGGCAAGCTGTTTAACGCAGCCAAGAATAAACACCAGAAACAGTTCCAGGCATCCGGCAAAGCGATCAACGCCAAGGTGCGCCTTTATGGACGCATCGGCCAAGTCCTACTGGATGCCAAGCAAAACGGTGGAGATCCGTTTGCCGCCATCGAAGCTGTCATGTCCTGGGATGCTTTTGCCAAGAGCGTCACCGAAGCGCAAAAGCTCGCGCAGCCCGAAGACTTCGATTTCCTGCATCACATTGGTGATAGCTACACCACGCTGCGCCGCTATGCGCCGCAATTTCTCGACGTACTCAAACTGCGGGCTGCGCCCGCGGCCAAGGACGTGTTCGATGGTATTGAGGTGTTGCGCGCAATGAACATCAACAACGCCCGCAAGGTTCCCGTTGATGCCCCGACCAGCTTCATCAAGAAACGCTGGAAGAAACTGGTGATAACTGACGTCGGTATCGACCGACGCTATTACGAGTTGTGCGCGCTGTCGGAACTGAAGAACGCGCTACGTTCCGGCGATATCTGGGTGCAGGGATCGCGTCAATTCAAGGATTTTGAGGACTACCTGGTACCACCCGAAAAATTCGCCCGTCTCAAGCAGACCAGTGAATTACCACTGGCCGTGGCCACCGACTGCGACAAGTACCTGCATGACCGTCTGACTCTGCTGGAAGCGCAGCTTGCCATCGTCAACCGTATGGCGTTAGCCAACGATCTTCCGGATGCCATCATCACCGAGTCTGGCTTGAAGATCACTCCGCTGGATGCGGCAGTACCAGAGACCGCGCAAGCGCTGATTGACCAAACTGCGATGGCGCTGCCGCACATCAAGATCACCGAATTGTTGTTGGAGGTGGACGAGTGGACGGGGTTCACCCGGCACTTCGCGCACCTGAAATCGGGCGACGAAGCCAAAGACAAGTACCTACTGCTGTCCACCCTCTTGGCCGATGCGATCAATCTGGGCCTGACCAAGATGGCCGAGTCTTGCCCTGGCACTACCTACGCCAAACTGTCCTGGCTGCAAGCCTGGCATATCCGTGACGAAACCTATTCGACAGCACTGGCGGAGCTGGTAAACGCGCAGTTACGGCATCCCTTTGCCACGCATTGGGGAGATGGCACCACGTCCTCGTCAGACGGCCAGAATTTCAGGACGGGAAACAAAGCCGAGAGCACCGGTCACATCAACCCGAAATATGGCAGCAGCCCAGGGCGAACGTTCTACACACATATTTCCGACCAATACGCGCCATTTCATATCAAGGTAGTCAACGTGGGACTGCGCGACTCGACCTATGTGCTAGACGGCCTGCTGTATCACGAAGCCGACCTACGCATTGAGGAACACTACACCGACACAGCAGGTTTCACCGATCACGTCTTTGGTCTGATGCACCTGCTCGGCTTTCGCTTCGCACCGCGTATCCGTGACCTGGGCGACACCAAGCTGTTCATCCCCAAGGGCAATATGACTTATGACGGGCTTAAGTCGATGATTAGCAAAGACAAGCTGGATATCAAAGCCATTCGTACCCACTGGGATGAAATCCTGCGGCTAGCCACCTCGATCAAGCAGGGCACCGTAACAGCCTCGTTGATGCTCAGGAAACTCGGCAGCTATCCGCGTCAAAACGGCCTGGCCGTCGCCCTGCGCGAATTGGGGCGCATCGAGCGCACATTGTTTATTTTAGATTGGTTGCAAAGCGTTGAGCTGCGCCGCCGCGTGAATGCTGGGCTGAACAAGGGCGAAGCGCGCAATGCGCTGGCCAGAGCTGTGTTCTTTAATCGGTTGGGCGAAATCCGTGACCGCAGTTTCGAACAGCAACGCTACCGGGCCAGCGGTCTCAACCTGGTGACCGCTGCCATAGTGCTGTGGAACACCGTTTACCTCGAGCGGTCCGCCAACGCATTGCACGGACATGGTCACGCAGTCGATGAATCGCTATTGCAGTACCTGTCGCCGCTGGGGTGGGAGCACATCAACCTGACCGGTGATTACCTGTGGCGCCGCAACACCAAGGTTGGTGCGGGAAAATTCAGACCGTTACGACGACTGCAATTGGCTTAGCGTACTTTGAAATCCCTTTTCTGAGGCGACCCCAATGGGAGCACGTCTTGCCAGCATACGCCTTCGGCAGCCAGCGGCAGTGTTGGCAGAACGGGGGGCGCAAGAACTGCATCGATACCGATCCGGTATTTCGCAAAATGGAAGCCGACATGCACAACCTTGCGGTGAGTGTTGGCGAGGTCAATGCTGACCGAAGCAATTTTCGCTATGGCGTTTTACCCTCAACACCGATGCAATACGGCGCTTGCCCGACCAGAACAGATTTTCAGCAGCGCGTGACAGAGCCTCGCGACCAGGTGAAGGGCGCGGTAGCCCGAATCTACTTCTACATGCACGACCGTTACGGGCTATCGATGTCCAGAGCACAACAGCAGTTGCTGATGGCCTGGGATCGTCAATACCCGGTGAGCGCGTGGGAACAGGAGCGTGACCGGCGGATCGCCAGAGTAATGGGGCATAGCAACCCATTCGTAACAGGTGAAAGATCCTGGAATCTCGGTATGCGAGTGAAGGGAGCGGGCACAATGGCACAGGCCATTCGGAGCGAACCAGTTCAGCACCAGGTATCTGGTGGATACGCCTCCAGCTCGCTTTCGCCGGTGATTGGCAACCGCAATAGCAATGTTTACCACCTGCCAGTGGGCTGTCCGAGCTATGAAAAAGTCGGAACGCGCAACCGGGTAGAGTTTGCGAGCGCTGCGGACGCCGAAGCTGCGGGTTTCAAACGGGCCGGAAACTGCCGATAAGGGCCGTTCGGAGGGGATATGCGGTTTTGTAGCCTTCAGGGCCAGGTTAACCCTTCCTGAGCCTCCAGGGCGCTGTGCGGTCGTTACAGCCCGTGCTGACGGGAAGCGTGAGGTGAGGGAGCGAGTTTTGCGTGCCTGGCCGGGTGTATCGTGAAGATCTCCCGGCCGGCCTCGATGATCAATCAACGGTCTGATGCTGTTTCGTTTTTGCAGTGTGCTGGGCCGGTACCGGACCAGAATGGGCTGGCGTAGTGGCCAAGGTGTGAGTAATCACCGAGCCGCTTTTGTTCGCCAGGTTCTTTGCCAGAGACTCGCGGACAACTTCCATCGTGAGTATTCGCGAGGTGGCAATCGCAGCTTTGAGGGGCTGGCCAGCTGCAACCAGTACCTCAACCATGTCCAGGGCCGTATTCACGCCGGCTTCAATTCGTTTCTCAACGCCATCAATCATCATCTTCTCGATCTCCATTTCAGGCAGCTGGCGGAATGCAAGCGGCCTCAGCAGAGCGTACGTGGTTCACCAGCTATTTGGGTAGAGCATCAAAGCGCGAGGCTAAAGGACGCATCCTAATTATTAGGCTGCTACCGAATTTAACATAACAAAGATTATAAGAAGTCTAAGCTGTTGTTTATAAAGGGTAAGTCTACTGATCAACGACGCCTTTTACTGACTCTCGGTACGTCGATAGCACCTCAGGTGTCTCTGGCGCGCCGGGCTCCTGAGCAACTGGGTCCGCAGTGGATGAGGCTACGAAAAAGCGCCCCCCAGGGAGTGCCGGCAACCGTTGCTTTACGTCTGGTCGTTTTGCTGATCGCGAGTCTCTATCGAAGTTCTTGAGGCCAACGATCCTTGCAGCGGGTTGCCCATCGAGTACGAAGAATGGAAGGTTGGCATGCAGCATTGCGTCATACCGGCTGCGCTCGGAAAACCACAGCATGGCCCGCGGATGCGGAGCGATGGGCTTTGGCACATCCAGCATATCGGTTTCAGCCATATTCGCAATGCTGCGCAGATCGATCCACTGGGGGCTATTCACCACCGGCTCGCCGGTGGCCATAGATTTTTCATGGGCCTCGGCGAGCAGCACCTCACGGACGTGGCCAACAGTGACACGCTCTTTTCCTGAGGTGTGACCGGCCCAGGTGAATGTGATCTGTCTTGGGGCAGCATCAAAAACCTGGATTGCGCGCTTCAGCTGGTTGAGGGAGAAATTTTTCCCCAGGGCCTGGCGCATGATGTGGGAACGGCGGCTGACGGCAACGTTGCGAAACACTCGCTCAGCCTCGATCGCATCCACCAGCTCGCTCTTGCAGCGGTTCACCGCCCTGCCCTCATCGAGTATCGATCCGGAGAGGATAAAGTACCCCGGCAAACGCAGCACGGTACCTGGAGCCTGGCCGAGATCGCGCTCAAACTCGCGTAACGCCTCTACAGCGGCCTTGATCGCGTCAGTTCCTGTCAGTACCTGGACGTTAATTCGAGATGGCGTCCTCTGTTCAGTGAGGAGCGGGATGCGCCATATCATCCCGCCGACAACCAATGCGGGCCACTTCTCATTGAAAGCCTCAACGGTTTCGACCAAGCGCTCGTAAGCGGAGACAATTGCGTCAGTCATCTAGGATTCCTCATAATACCACCCCTTCACTACGGCTATACCGTATGCCCTCCTCCCCCTCCGCACCATGTTAACCAGGAGCGACGCCGAGGGTGCGAAAAGCGATCTCGCGATTGAAGGGGTGGTATTATCGAGTATCCCAAAATCCGCTCATAAAAAAACCCGTTCGAAACGGGCTTTTTTTTGCTACGTGTCAGCTCAACG
The DNA here is from genome assembly GCF_002699915.1 of Pseudomonas sp. ICMP 8385. Classification (NCBI taxonomy): domain Bacteria; kingdom Pseudomonadati; phylum Pseudomonadota; class Gammaproteobacteria; order Pseudomonadales; family Pseudomonadaceae; genus Pseudomonas; species Pseudomonas sp. ICMP 8385. Next base: position 15,108 of record NZ_LKBY01000133.1, read on the forward strand.
AATTTGGACTGCCTCAAGGGACAACAGATCCTCAATGTGATCCGCAGCATCGGCCCGCAAACGGCTCTCCAACCTTTCTCGACTGATGTGTTCAGTTTCGCTCGGCTCAACGAGCAAGACTACATAGCCTTGATTCCGCAGCTGCTGAAGCAAAGCTGCCTGGTCGCTGGAAATGGGCATGAAAATATCTCCTGTGATCAGTGGGTGATTTTCAAAAGTCGAAGAATGCTCGAGGAGCACTACGCGGCAGCCACCTGTTTCTTCCTGAAAACCATCGGGGTATTTGGCTTGCGGCCGTCACGCCGGTCGACGAATTCTTTCATGATCTCCAACATCGTCGAGTTGACAGCAAGAACTCGCATGGCGCGGGTACACGCGACGTAGAGGAGGTTCATCTCATCAATCCATGGTTCCTTTTCGTTCTCTGGATTGAATGGATCGAAGGTGAAATCCTCAGCCAGTTGCACCACATCCCACTCCAAGCCCTTCGAACGATGCGCGGTGCTGAGGGTGATGGTGGCTTCAAGCTCATCAGTGACCGCATTGCGCCGCAGCTTGGCAAACAACTCCGGGAGATCCGCGCTGTACTGCTCGATGATCTTGATCGAGCGGTTCATCTCAGGGTCTTGGCTTTCATCGGCAATCTGCTTGTAGAGATCGTAATCAGGATATTCCTGGAGGAGTTTTTTCCCCTTCACTCGGTCACGCCACCCCTTCGATAGCGCATGTAGGTCTTCAAGATCCTGGAGGTTGTAACCCTCGATCCCACCAACCCAGTAGATCTTTGCACCAGTCTCTACATTGGCCAGCGCCGTCTCGATCACTCCAACCACCGTCCGGCACAGTACGGTGCGATGTTCAAGGTCAGCAGGTAGTGCCTTGGAAACACGAGTCTCGCCGCCAAGCCCAGCCAGTTGGCGGGATTCACCCTTGAACGCGAGAACCATGTTTGCGACGTGCGCAACGGCAGACCCGAACCGAAACGACTGAGTGAGGTAGTGGACTTCCGCTTTGTCGAGCCAGGTTGCATTGAGAGCATCTACGGCCCCCCTGAAGCGGTACAGCATCTGATGGCCATCACCACAAACGACTACGCCCATTCCGTATGCCGCCTGCTGCGCAAGCACACCAGCAATCACTGGATTGATGTCCTGTGCCTCGTCTCCAAGCGCAATATCGTAACGATCCCGCAGATTTGGTTTCGAGAGTGCCCAAAGCTTGAGATAGCCATCGTGAGTGATATTCGCAGCCTCGTTTTGGATGTCGCACATTTGCAACCAAAGCTGCCTGGCTCCCTCTACGATGCTGCCGGCGGCGCGCTTCATTCGCTCCGTTTTGAGCTTGTTGACGGGGCAGTGACATAGCTCGATGTCGTCATCCGCGCTGGCCAAATAATTGTTCAGCGTCTCTTGCACGCTGCGCACCAATTCCCAGTTCTGTGAGCCGATAATTCTTGCGATGTCGGTCAGGCGCAGGTTGCTCGTGAGCTTGTGTCTGTACTTCGATCCGATCGACGCATAAGCCAAGCCGTGGGCTGTTTTGCACGTCACGTTCGGCGGAAACTTTTGCTTGGCAGCAATCTCGACGCTTTTGTTGTAGCAGAGGTAGAGCAGACGGCATTGAGGCCGAGCCTTGGCATAGCCAACAAGCGTGGTGGTCTTCCCAGTTCCAGCAAAAGCCACAAGCTTGACGATACGGGCCAACGAGTTAATCGCAGGCCCCTGTTCGTGGGTGAAGTTCATCCCTTGGATCTCCGTTCTGATATGCCTCCATGGTTGCATAGCCACGCACAAACCCAAGCAGGGGCTGCTAGCTCTGCCATCTACAGGATTTGGGTATTCCTGGAGAGGTGGCAATGTCTTCTCACACCCGGAATCAGAGCAGCAACCATGACTTACGACGAGACCCTTGCTTCCTATCAGCGTCTTCTTGAAGCCAATCCAGGGAAAGCATTGCAAATCGGCGACGATTGCTACGCGGTGCTGATCAACGGAACTTTGAGCGGGACATACGCCACCCTGGATGGGGCTGTTGATCTTGGGACAATCTTCCACTTTGATCGAGAAGCTTGGGATGCCGAATGCGAGTGTTGGGACGGCGATGTTTCTGGCATGCAAACAGCATTTTGCGTAGCCACTCCCTCCCTTGTTGAACTTCCGCCACCACCCGCGGGGAATGGCACGCCCAACCAAGGGAAAAAAGAATGCTAGGGTTCGCCGCCAATCCGATGCCGAACAAAGCCAGGGGAATTCCGTTTGGGATTTACGGGACTGCTGGCAGGATGAATGCAGATCAAGGGAGCCGTAGCTTATGACAGCCATCCAACTTTTCCAGCAGCGCCAATCGGAGCCGGTATGCACCGATCTGATTCAGATGATTCGTGACGGCATGATTCGCCGGCTCAAGCGATTTGTTGTAGAACCTTACGATGACGGCATCACCTGGGGGATTCAGACAGTCGCCATAGCAACACCTGATGCTGATGACGGCGACCAGTTTCCGGTTGTGATTGTCGACCTCCACGAAGACGACCAGGCTGCAATGTCGTTTGCCCTGAGCGTCTTCGACGCGCTCAAAAATGCAGGCCGAGCATCAGGCGAGGATGTATGCCAATGGCGGCGAAGCCTCTTCACGCTTGTACCTAATTACTGAGCGCTGCGCGCCCCAGACCGGGCCAAGAAAAACCCGCCATTAAGGCGGGTTAATGAGATGGTCACCCCCAACACCCTGTGAGGGCTACGCTTTCACGGGGTGTTTTGTTTTCGGAGGCCATCATCATGAGCGAGTCAGCACTGATCGGTATCGATCTCGGCAAACATACTTTTCACCTGCACGGCCAGAACAAGTTGGGCCGTGAGGTATTTCGCAAAAAATGTTCACGAGCGCAGATGATGCAGTTTTTCGGCAACTCGCCGAGCTGTGTCGTGGTAATGGAAGCCTGTGCGGGGTCGCACTATATTGCTCGTCAGTTGGCGGCAATGGGGCACACGGCCAAGCTGATTTCCCCGCAGTTCGTTAAGCCCTTCGTCAAGGGCAACAAAAACGACTTTGTCGACGCTGAGGCAATCTGTGAAGCCGCTTCCCGCCCATCCATGCGCTTCGTCACGCCTAAAACCGAATCCCAGCAAACCCTGTCCGTGCTACATCGGATGCGCGAATCGCTGGTGCATGACCGCACCAAAACGGCTAATCAGATGCACGGTTTCTTGCTGGAGTTTGGGATCAGCCTGCCCAAAGGGTTGGCCATCATGAAGCGTTTGGCAAACGTCTTGACCGAGCATGAATTACCCGTTCGTCTGACGGTATTGTTGCAACGCCTGCACGACCACTTTGCCTACCTGGATGAGCAAATCAAGGTCTTGGACAAAGAGCTGGCGGGCCAACTGGCCGACGATGATCTGGGTAGTCGTTTGCTGAGCCTTCCATGTGTGGGCCCGATCACTGCCAGCCTGCTGGCTGTGGAGATGGGCGATGGCAAGCAGTACCGATGCAGTCGTGACTTTGCCGCCTCAGTGGGCTTGGTGCCAAGGCAGTACAGCACAGGCGGCAAGGCCAACCTGCTGGGGATTAGCAAGCGGGGTGACAAGCACCTGCGACAACTGCTGGTGCAGTGTTCCAGGGTCTATATGCAGAATCTGGAGCACCAAAAAGGAGCCTTGGCCGATTGGGTGCGCTCATTGCTAAGTCGGCGACACTCGAATGTCGTGGCCTGTGCCCTGGCTAACAAACTGGCGCGTATCGCTTGGGCGATAGCCGCCCACCATACTCAATATGAAGCAGGGCCAGACGCCTTGAACGCCTGACCCTGCGGTTGTTGCAGTACCACGATTCACCCTTCAGGTTTTGCGATAGCTGAACAACAGATGATGTGAACGGCACACCGGCCTGGCGAAGATCCTGACACAAAAATCGGCTGCAGAAGCCGACGGGTTTTTAAGGATCGCCAGGCGCGACTCTCATCGTGGCGCTGGGGCTTGCCCCAAACAGACGCCGGATAGATTTAAGCAAGCCAACCACACCACCCGTTAATCAGTATTGCAAAAATGGGGGGGACCATAGATTTTTGTGGAAGTGGCACCAAAAGGACGGCAAATGACGATTCGAATACCTAAGCGGAAAAAACCGGCACCGGCGACACTGCTCACAAAGGCACAAACGGTCGTCAGATGACGACGCAAGCTAATCTGGTTGCTCTCCTTCCTCTGCCGAAACAGCGAACAGCAGACCGGCTTCTTGTGCTTCAGCCAACTCACCCAAAGGCTTCGTGATCAGCCATTCGCTTTCTTCGGCAGGGTCATACTCAGGAAGCGGGGGAAGATCTTCAGGGTCAAGTTCCAGATTAAGCGGGAGCTGTGCGAGGTCACAGAAGGTGAACTTGATTGCGATCACCTTCCGCCCTTCCCTCCTCAACTCGTAGCTGACATCCAGATTGCTCTTAGTCTTCAGCTCCTCAACTGCCGGATCTATGACTCTCTGGCGAAGGTTGTTGAATCGTTGATAGGCATCCGACAAGCCAAGGGCGACCCGCAAGGCTTCAACCTCGATGTAGGCCCATCCAGTCTTCCGAAACTGCATCAGCATCTCGAATAGCCGGAACGAATGGCTTGAGTCCAGGCAGGCAACGCGCCGTAGATCATAGCTGGTCACTTTGCTGTACAGCATCGTGAGATAGGGCATGACATGGATGGTGAACGACAATTCAACGCGACCTTCACCATCCAGATATTTGGCCCGATCAACCCACCGCTTTCGCTCCATTCCAGACCCGTCAAAGGTCTTGATATCGCGCTCGTATAGCTCATCAGCTGCCACTTTCATCTGCTCATAGGCATGCCTGAGCTGGACGCCGTAGATATCCGAATAGTCCACGGCCGACACTGACACCTTTTTCGGCATGGGCCTTCTTGGATCGAGCTTGCTAATAGCCGCGAGGATCAATCGCTGCTCGTTGAGAGTCAGCCGGTACGATGCGGTAATCAGCGTATTGGATTTCGTGACCCGGAGCGGCTTAGGTTCCGGCTTGGTAGGTTTGGGTAAATTGGACATAACTGGCCCTACGATTAGTAACGAAACCCTACAGAGAGTTTCCCCTGTAGTCGATACCCAGGAATTTTTTAATCTCTCGACCCCAGTAACCACGGGCCCCGCAGATCACCGCCTGTTCACTTGGCTCGGCATCGCATGAATCTGTAGTCGATAGATAGCAGCCGTAATTTGTAGTCGATAGGCTTCCGTCCACCCCGTACAACAGCCGTAATCTGTAGTCGATGGTCCGCGGCACCTTCGATCCGCAGCCGTAATCTGTAGTCGATAGCAAAGAATTTGGTGGCACTGCTACGGGCAAAGGCCGTCCAGGCATAGCCGTAATCTGTAGTCGTATCGAGCAAATGGCTGCTATCGCAGCCGTAATCTGTAGTCGATAGGCTCAGGTGAGGACAGGAAAGACTATTTATTGGCGATTCCACGCAGGATTGGGGCAAAACATCGAGAAACGTCAAAGAAACGGCGAATAAACATAAATATCCTTTAAAAACAAGGAGTTACAGAGTTTTTGCCGTAGGCAAAGGCCAGTCTGGCAAATTCAAAGCACAAAATGGCTTGAAATCGAGCCATAAAAACTCAAAATCGTGCTATGTGCACAACCCAACAGCCGGAATCTGTAGTCGTTAGACGCAGCCCAGGGCCTTCATCTGGCCTGTGGATAACGGCCGGAATCTGTAGTCGTCACAGCCGGAATCTGTAGTCGCATCAGCCGTAATCCATAGTCGCAAAGCCGGAATCTGTAGTCGCAATGCCGTAATTTGTAGTCGATAGTCCTCTGGAGGCCCCGTGGCACAAGGGCTCCAGCCTTCTAAAAACAAGAGAACAACAAGAGAAAAACAATTAAAAGGCTTTTAAAACTGAAAAGCTGATTTTCTGAAGGTTGAGAAGCAAAGGCCAAAACCAAAGCCAAAAGCAGACTCAGAATCCGAGGGCCGTTTTTCCGACGACAATTCGGTTCGAAAGCAGCACACCCACCAGGTCGGCGAGGAGAAAATGATCCCAACCGAACACGACCTGGAGGAACCCAATGAATACTGCCGCTTTCGCGGGCGTCGCAGCTTATCTGCTCAGCATGACTGCTATAGCGCCGGAGCCGGTAAGCCTAGCTGTAGGCGTTACGACGATCGTAGACGTCCAGCAGCACTACACCATCATCGACAAGATTGGTACTTCCTACACCGGCGGGCCGGTACTTAACCTTTCAGAGTGGGAGGTCAACCTCGAGGGTGTCACTGACATTCAGCTGGCCTTCAACGCTGAAGGGGTCCTGGATGTCGCTACGGTAAAAGCTGACAAGCTCCACCTGGAGGAGGTGCTGAATGGCTTGAGGAGCCAGCTGCAAATCAGCACTGATGAATCCAGCCTTGGCTTTGAGAACGTGACTTTCTTGTCTGGCTCCACCGAGGTGGTTGTCGAATCGCATCCCCTGGACACCCAATTCACAGTCAATTACATCAGCGCCGACTTCAAACGCGCACGCACCCAAGCTCAAAAACAGTACGCCTAATTAATTCACAGAACAGCCCTCCTCTTTCCATACAAAAACCAGTTCGCTTCAAACCATAAAAAACAGCCATAAACCCGAACTGATCGGCAGGATACCTAGCCATCAGTTCGGGATAAGCAGCGGAAAAAAGGCCCGTACCATGATTTAGCCTTGAAAATATGGCGTTACGTATTATCATCCCCCTGTATTCAGCAAATGCAGGGATTGTCATGCAGCAGTCAAGCGAGCAGTTTGAAGAAGAAACGGTCAACTACACCGACTTCGACGCCCTCCTCTATCCTCCCCAGTTCGCGGCCGACTGCTTCGGCCTTACCACCCGTCGCCTCAAAGATATTGAAGACGAAAACGGCATCGAGATTCGCCGGGTTCCGCGAGGAACTGTCACCTCAAGGGCTTATACGCTTCGCGATATTTTTGACATCGCTGCGCTTCGCCGAGCGAAAGGCTACGCAAAGGGACTGCCTCGGCAGATTGTTATCTCAACGTTCGTGCAGAAAGGCGGTACCGGAAAGACGACAACCTCAGTCAACTTTGCTGTATTCCTTCAGCTTGCAGGTCTGCGGGTGCTTTGCGTTGATAACGATCCTCAGGGCGATTCGTCCAGCGTGTTTGGCTACGATCCAGATCTCGCACTATCAGATCTCGAGGCGATGGGAATACCAGCAGATCGCTATGTCGCCGGCCATTTTGGCAGCCTCCTGAGTCCCGATCTCCGGGTGAGATGCTTTGATCCGATGACTTTCGAGGAAGTCGTCAAGAAGCCATTCGGTGAGAACGGGCCACACCTGATTCCTGCCGATGCATATCTGGAAGACCTGGCCGTGGCACTCGATGCCGAAAACAATATGGACTTCTGGTATGCAGGGTGGCTTGAGCGGGCGCGTAGCGGAGAAATCCCAGGTGTCGATATCTCCTCCTATGATGTGATTCTGTTCGACAACGCGCCTACCGCCTCCAGGCTCACCAAGAACTCCATTGTTGCCAGCGACTTTGTGCTCTGCCCTGTACGGATGGATAAGTTTTCATTCAGGGCGCTGATGCGGCTAAACGACTGGATGGTTCGATTTGCGAAAGCATATCGCCGCTCTCCGGGAGTGCTCGCTATCCCTACGATGTTCATCCGCAACCGCAAACGCATCCTCAACAACCTGGTCGTCCTGAACGATCTTTTCCCTGGTCGGGTATCTGAAGAAAAACTCTATTACTCCGAGGATTACGGTAAAGCGCTTGATCAAGGCGTTCCCCTGCTGGTCTGGAAAGGTGCCTCTTCCAAGACTATTGACTCGATGCGCAGTGTTTTCGGTGAGGCGTTGAAACGAATACGCGATCTGGCCGCTCAGTGATTTGAGGTGGTGCTCGGAGCACCAGAGCCGTTAGATTTGAGTGGTGCTCGGAGCACCACTCAGCGAGTTCAGAAAATGGTGGTGCTCGGAGCACCACTTATAACTTGAGAATATGAGTGGTGCTCGGAGCACCACCACTAGGTTTCGGAGGAAGTATGGCCAAGTCGGAGGATTACCCAGGTCAAAAAAAGACCCCCCCTCTTTGGGTCACCGGGGTTCGCCCGCCAGCGGAAATTGCTGAGCCGAATCTCAGGGTTTCCGTTGCAGACATGCTCGCAGCGCAAAGGGCGGAACAGGAGGACAGCGCTCCAGTTCCAACCCCGGTTGCAGCTCCAACGCCAGGCCATAGCGATGAATCTCTTGCCGCAAGTGATAGCGGCGTCCTCGCTGAAGTAAGGGTCGAGTCGATTCGGGTATCTCCCTTTCAGCCTCGCCTGACCTTCAGCGAGGCTGCTATTGAGGATCTGGCGAACTCGATCGCCTCTGTTGGGCTGGTAAAGCCGTTGACGGTTCGTCCTATAGGGGAAGGAGCGTATGAGCTGATCGGCGGCGAGCGTCGTTGGCGTGCTCACAAGCTGCTGGGCAGAGAAACCGTCACCGCCTATGTTCGCTCCGTTACGGATGCAATGGCGAAAATCCTGGCCTTGACCGACAACGAGGGACAGGAAGCTCTAACCGAGTATGAGCGCGGTCGTTCCTATGCCGCGATTATGCGAGCTGGGGAAGAAAGTTCGATTCGTGCTCTGGCGCGCAGAGTAGGGGTCAACCATTCGATAGTTAGCAGATGCCTTCTCCTAATGGATCTGCCAGAGGAGGTTCGAGCGATACTCGACACGAATCCAGGGCTTATCGGTGGGAAATGGGCAAAAGACTTCATTGAATTCAGTCGTACCGAGCCGGCGCTGCTTCTGCAAGCAGTTACCTCTATGCGCGATCATCAATGGACGCAGGAACATGCTCTTCGGTGGTTAGCGAAGGAGGTTGCCTCGCGTGATCAGCAGAAAACGCCGAGCAAGTTCACCGACAAAGAGATCAGTGGGATAGGCAAGGTTCGTGTAGATGGGAAAAAGTTCGAGCTTCGATGCGAGAAAACTGTCGACGCGAAGCGGCTGGCTGAACAATTTGAGGCCTTTTTGAAGACCATAGATCGCTCCCTCATTGCAAGCGAATGATTATCAATTATATTGTAATGAATGATTTCAGACGCGAAACTGGTTAGAAAACGTGAACACGAAGGCGAAGTGCCATGACAGAATATGGTTTTTCAGACTTCGAGATAGGGATATATGGCAACCGCAGTCGCGCAACCAGAACTCAGAGTGGTGCAACCGCAGACACGATTCACCGCTCTCGCACAGCTGCCAAAGATTGAGCCTGAGCATTTGCTCGGCCTAAGCCGTATCGAGCTGTTTTCAGTGATTTCAGAGCACTGGCTGAAGTGTTCAGCCCCCGCGCGGATTCACATGTTGAGCAGCGAAGATCGGTTCATCCGCGGCGAGGCGCGGGCTCAAAACAAAGCATTAAGCGTCACGCAAATTTGCGCAGACCAAGCGCCAGGGGTTATCTATGAGCAATTCAACCAAACACCGTATCTCGCTGGCGTATGAGCACGAAGGTGAGGTGCGGCAGGCTTCAGCTGAGTTGAACCTAACGAAGGCGAGCATCATCTTCAGCGGGCTTCCGAGCATAAAATTCCAGGTTTCTCTAAGCGATCCTGAGCAAGTCATATTGCAGTTGCCCACAGACCGCAAAGGAAAAAAGCCAACGGTGTCTTGCGACATCTCCTCGATTCCTGAGCTGGAAGCGGCGATGGGGGAGGTGCGTAGGCAAGGCTGGCTAAGGCCGAAGGTGTCAGTGAGTGAGTGTGAGTGAACCGAGGCCGATGCCATGCTCTGAGGTCGAGGCGCTTGAAATCGATATCCAGGAAGCTCACAAGCGCACCCCTTTGCAGGAATCGCAATTGACCGCCCAGATCATTCGCTACTCTGGTTGCTTGAGTACGCACGGAGAGTAGGCCGAGAGCCGCAGGCCTAGCACAGAAGCTCCAAGGGAGGCTGTCCACGCGCTGTCCCAGGCTCCGGACAGGAAATGATCTACATAGATCTCCGCGATAACCTATGCTTCAACCACAGCCAGCTCACTTTCCTTCTGTAGGAAGGGATCGAGCTTACGGCGGTCAAAAAACTCAAAAAGCATCAAATTAATGAAACTTATCACGCCTTAAATGGTCAGTGATGGCCTAATGTTTGCTGTAGGCATGGCCCTAGCTTATGCTGTGCTATGAGACAACTTTTTTATAGGTGTTGCCGTTCTGCAACCAGTTTACG
>NZ_LKBY01000134.1:0-24795 GCF_002699915.1 Pseudomonas sp. ICMP 8385
ACCGTCGACACCGACAAGGAACTGCTGCGCAACCTGGTCGCCTACTACTGCGTCCTGGAAGGCATCTTCTTCTATTGCGGCTTCACCCAGATCCTGTCCATGGGCCGTCGCAACAAAATGACCGGCGTGGCCGAGCAGTTCCAGTACATCCTGCGCGATGAGTCGATGCACCTGAACTTCGGCATCGACGTGATCAACCAGATCAAAATCGAAAACCCACACCTGTGGGATGCCGAGATGAAGGAAGAAGCGACCCAGATGATCCTGCAAGGGACCCAACTGGAGATCGAATACGCCCGCGACACCATGCCGCGCGGCGTACTGGGCATGAACGCGGCGATGATGGAGGACTACCTCAAGTTCATCGCCAACCGTCGCCTGTCGCAGATCGGCTTGAAGGAAGAGTACCCAGGCACCACCAACCCATTCCCGTGGATGAGCGAGATCATGGACTTGAAGAAAGAGAAGAACTTCTTTGAGACCCGGGTGATCGAGTATCAGACCGGTGGGGCGATTCCCGTGGATGAGCGAGATCATGGACTTGAAGAAAGAGAAGAACTTCTTTGAGACCCGGGTGATCGAGTATCAGACCGGTGGGGCGCTTAGCTGGGACTGACCGCCCACACCGCCTGTAGGCGCGACAAACTCGCGCCTACAGGCGGTTGCGATGCATGGCGTCAGTGGGAAACTTGCTCAAGAAAGATCAGCTTCAGGGGCTCCTGGAGCAAGTCATCCGCCGTGGCGGCAAAGCGTTGGAAGTACGGCATCGCAAAATGCGCATCGAGGGCCGCCTGGTCCTTGAACGCTTCACGCATATAGAACGTGCCCGGCTCATCACGCAGCTCGAACAACACATAATCCAGGTTGCCAGGCTCGGTGCGGGTCGGCTCGACCAAACCCAGCAGGCCGGCCTTGAGCGCTTGTTCCTGGCCCGGTTTGGCCTTGAGTACGGCGATGGATATCAAGGGTTTGCTCATGTTGGCGACTCCATTGGTAGGTTGGCTGGCGCATGCGGCGAGCATCACACACAGCGATAAGCCCAGGGCTTTGATCAGGGTGTTCATTGGAAATCCTCCAGCACAATCTTGCCCCGCGCCTTGCCGCTTTCCACCAGGGCATGGGCGCTGCGCATATTGGCCGCGTTGATCGCGCCGAAATGTGCGCCAAGGGTGGTGTGCAACACGCCCTGGTCGATCAGGTGGGCCACCCGGTTGAGCAGGTGGTGTTGCTGGATCATATCTACCGTTTCAAACAGCGAGCGGGTAAACATCAGTTCCCAGTGCAGGGACAAGGATTTGAGCTTGAGCGGCATGACATCCAGGCTGGACGGATCGTCGATCAACCCCAGCCGCCCTTGGGGGCGCAGCACTTCGACCAGTTGCGCCAGGTACTCCTCGGTATGCATGAGGCTGGCGACATGGCTGACCGCGTCAATCCCCAACGCTTGGAGTTGGGCCAGCATGGGCCGGCGGTGGTCGATCACATGATGGGCGCCCATACGCTGCACCCACTCGACAGTCTCCGGGCGCGAGGCGGTGCCGATCACGGTCATCTGGGTGAGTTGACGGGCCAGTTGCACCAGGATCGAACCCACACCGCCGCCGGCACCGACCACCAGCAGCACATCGCCCGCGCCTGCGCCTTCAGGCACACCCAGGCGGTCGAACAGCAGCTCCCAGGCGGTGATCGAGGTCAGCGGCAAGGCGGCGGCGTGCGCCGCATCCACTGTGCGCGGACGATGGCCGACGATACGCTCATCAACCACCTGGAACTCGCTGTAGCTGCCAGGGCGGATCAGGGAGCCGGCGTAGTACACCGCGTCGCCCGGCTTGAACAGGGTCACGTCGGCACCCACCTGGCGAACGATGCCCGCTGCATCCCAGCCGAGGATTTTCGATTCCTGGGCGTAGGTACCAGAGCGCACCTTGGTATCGATCGGGTTGACCGCCACAGCCTGCACTTCCACCAGCAGGTCCCGAGGGCCTGGCTGGGGGGCGTTGATGTTCACGTCGATCAGCGAGCGTGGGTCGTCGATGGGCAGGCCATGTTCGGTAAAGGTGATTGCTTTCATGGGAACTCACGAGTGATGAGGGGCGATGGCCCTCGATGGCTTGCATCATTACCGTTCCCTGGGCGAAGAAAAATCGACAAAATGCAGCAACACTTTCATTGCCGGAGTGAAAATGATCCGCATCGATGATCTCGGGCTGTTCCTGCGCAGCGCCGCCCTGGGCAGTTTCACCGCCGCGGCAGTGGAGGCCAACCTGTTGCCCGGCCAAGTGGCGGCGGCGATCAAGCGCCTGGAGCGGGAACTGCAGGTGCGCCTGTTTACCCGCACCACCCGCAGCCTGCGCCTGAGCGCCGAGGGCGAACAGTACCTGCCCACCGCCCGTGGCGTGCTTGAGCAATTGGCGCTCGGGCAGGAACGCTTGCGCGGCGATAACGCGCCGCTGCGGGGCACGTTACAGATCGCCGCGCCGTCGGACCTGGGGCGCAATCTCCTATTGCCGATGCTCACCGAGTTCCGCCGCCAGCACCCTGAATTGACCTTGCGTTTTCTAGTGTCGGACCAGGTCACCAACCTGTTCCGCGACCCGGTGGACGTCGCCCTGCGTTACGGCTGGAACGCGGATGCCAACTATATCGCCCTGCCCCTGGCGCCCTGGAACCGCCGGGTGCTGGTGGCGTCGCCGGACTATGTGGCGCGCCACGGTGCCCCCGCGTCCATCGACGACCTGACCCGCCACCCCTGCCTGTTGTACCTGCAAAACGGCCGCCTGCATGACCGCTGGGAACTGGGCGCGCACACGGTGCAGGTCGCCGGCCCGTTGTTCAGTGACGACGCCGATGTGGTGCGGCGCTGGGCGGTTGCCGGAGAAGGCATCGCCTACAAGTGCTGGCTGGATGTGTATGCCGAGGTGCAGGCACAACGCCTGGTGGTGCTGTTGCCGGAGATTCCCGGGGATGTGTACCCCTTGAGTTTCGCCTGCCCCCATCGCGGGCAGATGTCCCGGGCCGTCACCCAGTTGTATCAATACTTGAACCAGCAGTTCAGTGCGCTGGAGCGCCAGTGAACCCTTTTGTCGTGGATTAGGAAAGACGCGGTTTTTATGCCCAATCAAACCATCAAGACGCCCTGCGTCGGCCTGTGTTCCACCGTGTATGGCGACCTGGTGTGCCGTGGTTGCAAGCGCTATCACCATGAAGTCATCCAGTGGAATGGCTACAGCGCCGAGGAAAAACAAGCGGTCTGGCTGCGCCTCGAACAGTTGCTGGTGCAGGTCATGGCCAGCAAGCTGGAGGTGTTTGACCCGGCGCGCCTGCGCCAGCAACTGGACGCGCGCAAGATCCGGTTTATGCCGCACCAGTCGCCTTATTGCTGGGCCTATCAGTTGATTGCCCGGGGCGCGCGGGTGATTTCCAGGCTGGATGCGTATGGCTTGGCGTTGCTGCCGGAGTTTCGCGAGCGGCACTTGGCGGACTTGCGTGACGCGATTGATCGGGAGTTTTTCCTGCTATCGGAGGCGCATTACCAGCGCTATATCGCGCCGGATTTTTTGCGTGAGGCGTTTGGGCCCCAGTTGATAGCCACTCTCTAAAGCACACCACAACCCCCTGTGGGAGCGGGCTTGTGTGGGAGCGGGCTTGCCCGCGAAGGCGTAGTGTCAGTTGATGCATAGGTGACTGACCCACCGCCATCGCGGGCAAGCCCGCTCCCACATTTGGTCCTCATTGACCTTGAGGTGTCAGTGGGTCCAGGACGCCACGCGCTCGGTGTGCAGGCCGTACCGTTCAATCGCCTGCTGACACACCTGCGCCTCCAGGCTGCCCTGCTCCACCAGGGCGGCCAACGCGGCCAGCACGATGTGGTGGCGGTCCACCTCGAAGAAATCACGCAGCGCCGCCCGGGTGTCGCTGCGCCCGAAGCCATCGGTGCCGAGCACGGTGTAGTTCGACCCCAGGTAGGAACCGATCATCTGCGGCACAGCCCGCACATAGTCCGACACGGCCACCACCGGCGCGCCCTCGGGCAGGCAGCTCGCCAGGTGGCTGCGCCGTGGGCTTTGCAGGGGATGCAGGCGGTTCCAGCGCTCCACCTCCCGCGCCTCGCGGGCCAGTTCGCTGAAGCTGGTCACGCTGAACACCTCGCTGTCGATCTGCCAGTCGTCTGCCAGCAACTGCGCGGCGGCCTGGGCCTCGCGCACCAGAGTGCCGGAACCGAGCAGGCGCACCTTGGCGCCGGCACTGCCATCAAGGCGGTACAGGCCCTTGATGATCGCCGCCTCGACGCCCTCGGGCAGGCTCGGTTGCGGGTAGTTTTCGTTCATCAGGGTCACGTAGTAGAACTCGTCCACATCGTGCTCAAGCATCTGGCGCATGCCGTGGTCGAGAATCACCGCAAATTCGCCGGCAAACGCCGGGTCGTAGGCGCGGCAGTTGGGCACGGTCGCGGCCATCAGGTGGCTGCTGCCGTCCTGGTGCTGCAGGCCCTCGCCACCCAGGGTGGTACGCCCTGCCGTGGCGCCGAGCAAAAAGCCCCGGGCGCGCTGGTCGGCAGCGGCCCAGATCAGGTCGCCCACCCGCTGGAAGCCGAACATCGAGTAGTAGATGTAGAACGGCAACATGCGCAAGCCATGCACCGAGTAACTGGTGGCCGCCGCGACCCAGGAGCTGATGGCGCTGGCTTCGCTGATGCCCTCTTCGAGGATCTGCCCGTCGGTGGCTTCGCGGTAACTGAGAATCGAGCCAATGTCCTCCGGCTCGTAGCGCTGGCCGACGCTGGAATAAATGCCGATCTGCTTGAACAGGTTGGCCATGCCGAAAGTGCGTGCCTCGTCGGCGACAATCGGCACGATACGCGGGCCCAGGGCCTTGTCCTTGAGCAAATTGCTGAGCATGCGCACAAAGGCCATGGTGGTGGACATTTCCTTGCCTTGGGCCTGGGTCGCGAAACCGCCGTAGCCACTCACCGGCGGCACAGGCACCGGTTCGGCGCTCTGGCTGCGGCTGGGTACATAACCGCCCAAGGCGGCGCGGCGCTGGTGCAGGTAGCGCATTTCGGCACTGTCGGCGGCGGGTTTGTAGAAGCTCAGGGATTCGGTCTGCTCATCGCTCAGGGGCAATTGGAAGCGGTTGCGAAAGGCGATCAGCGCCTCGCGGTCGAGTTTTTTCTGCTGGTGGGTGGTCATCTTGCCCTGCCCGGCCTCGCCCATGCCAAAGCCCTTCTTGGTCTGGGCCAGGATCACCGTAGGGCGCCCCTTGACCCGCCGCGCCGCATGATAGGCCGCATGGATTTTCAGCATGTCGTGGCCGCCGCGCTTGAGACGGTCGATCTGCTCGTCGCTCAAGCCAGCCACCAGCTTGGCCAGGGACTCGCTCTGGCCGAAGAAGTGTTCGCGGTTATAGGCACCGTCCTTGGCGGCAAAGGTCTGGAACTGCCCGTCCACGGTCTGGGACAAGGTGCGCACCAACGCACCGTCCTCATCCTTGGCCAGCAAGGCGTCCCAGTCCGACCCCCAGACCAGCTTGATCACGTTCCAGCCGGCACCGGCAAACAGCGCCTCCAGCTCGTCGATGATCCGCCCATTGCCACGCACCGGGCCATCGAGGCGTTGCAGGTTGCAGTTGACCACCCAGGTCAGGTTGTCCAAGCCTTCGCGGGCGGCCAGGGTCAGGGCCGACATGCTTTCCGGCTCGTCCATTTCGCCGTCGCCGAACACGCCCCAGACGTGGCGGTCGGTGGTGTCCTGCAAGCCGCGATGGTGCAGGTAGCGCATAAACCGCGCCTGGAAAATCGAGCTGATCGGGCCAATGCCCATGGAGCCGGTGGGGAACTGCCAGAAGTCCGGCATCAACCACGGGTGCGGATAGCTCGACAGGCCACGGGCGCCGGCCTTGACGGCGCCCAGCTCCTGGCGATAGTGGGCCAGGTCCTGCTCGCTCAAGCGCCCTTCAAGAAAGGCCCGCGCATAGATACCAGGCGCGGAATGCGGCTGGTAGAACACCAGGTCGCCGCCCATGTTGTTGTGGCGTGCCCGGAAAAAATGGTTGAAACCCACCTCGAACAGGTCCGCCGCGCTGGCGTAGCTGGCGATATGACCGCCCAACTCGCCATAGGCCTGGTTGGCGCGCACCACCATGGCCAGGGCATTCCAGCGCACCAGCGAGGCCAGGCGCTCTTCGGTGGCCAGGTCACCGGGAAAGTGCGGCTGCTGGGCCACGCTGATGCTGTTGATATACGGCGTGCCATGGCGTGGCTTCCAGCCGATGGCCGGGGTATTGCCGGCGTCGGCCAGCATATCGAGGATCTGCCGCGCGCGCTCAGGGCCGGCATGGCGCACCAGGGAATCCAGGGCGTCGCGCCACTCGGTGAGTTCCTGCGGGTCAATGGCTGTTTGCTTGACTGTCTTGACGAAACCGTTCATGGGGGCACCTGCGAGCTGTTTTTTTCCAGTTTATGTCTGCCCATAAGGATTTTTTGACTGTTCTGGGTAGGTAAAAGGGCGATTTGCAGCACAAAACACTTAAACACCCCTGATTAAAAGCACGTTGTGCTTGCGTCACCTGAGTCAACGCAATTGTGTTTAAAATGCCGCCCGTTTAATGATCGACGCCGCCCGATGACCCCAGACGCCCTCGCCCTGCTCCACACCCACTTGCTGACCGCCCTGCGTGATGTGCCCGTGGAAACCCGTCGCCTGTTCCACGGCCGGGGTCGTTGTTGGCCAGGGCTGGAGCAGTTGACCGTGGATTGGCTGCAAGGCGTGGTGCTGGTGTCGTTGTTCAAGGAGCCCGAGGCAGCGCAGCTGCAAGCCTTGCAACACCAACTGCGCGAACTCTGCGAAAGCCGCGAATGGCAACAGGCCGGCGCCCACACCCTGGCCCTGCAACATCGCTACTTGCCGCAAAGCACCACCGAATGGCTGTGGGGGGAAATGGTCGAGGAACTGACCATCACCGAAGGCGGCCTGCGCTATCGCATCGACCTGGGCAAAAAGCAGAACAGCGGGCTGTTCCTGGATATGCGCTACGGGCGCAATTGGGTGCGCGAGCACGCCGGTGGCCTGCGGGTGCTGAACCTGTTTGCCTATACCTGTGGGTTTTCCGTGGCCGCCATCGAGGGCGGGGCCGAGCATGTGGTCAACCTGGATATGGCCCGTGGCGCCCTGAGCCGGGGCCGCGACAATCACCGGCTCAATGGCCATGACCTGGGCAAGGTGAGTTTTCTGGGGCATGACTTGTTCAAGTCCTGGGCCAAGGTCACCGGCAACGGGCCTTATGACCTGGTGATCATCGATCCGCCGTCCTTCCAGAAAGGCAGCTTCCTGCTGACCAAGGACTACCAGCGCGTGCTGCGGCGCCTGCCGGACCTGCTGACACCCCAAGGCACGGTGCTGGCCTGCATGAACGACCCGGCGCTGGGCGAAGACTTCCTGATCGAAGGCGTCACCCGCGAAGCCCCGGGGCTGCGGTTTGAGCAGCGCCTGGCAAACCCGCCGGAATTTCCTGATATCGATGCACAAAGCGGCTTGAAGGCCCTGGTGTTCCGTCAGGGCTGATGCCGAATCCGCCAGTGCTTGCTACGCTGAATCCATGGCCTTGGTGGTGAACCTTATCCCCCCCTTCCCGGTCGATACCTGCATCCCTTGGCCAGATTCGACGCCCAACCGCCGTCGGCTGCCCCGTTTCACCTTTTGGAGAACGCCCCTGTGATATCAACCCTGCATGTAGCCAGACTCAAAGCCTGGGGCGCCCATGGCTTTACCGCCACCGGCGTGGTGCTGGCCTTCCTGGCGACGCTGGCGCTGCTGGAGAACCAACCCAAGGCGTGCCTGCTGTGGCTGGGCCTGGCGTTGATCGTGGATGGCGTGGACGGGTCGCTGGCGCGGCGGGTCAATGTGCAGACGGTGCTGCCGAGCTTCGATGGCTCGGTGCTGGACCTGGTGATCGATTACCTGACGTATGTGTTTATCCCGGCGCTGTTTATCTACCGCTATATTGACCTGCCGGACTTCACCCACCTGTTCACCGTGTCGGTGATCCTGGTGTCGTCGCTGTTCTGCTTCTGCAACGTCAATATGAAGAGCAAGGACAACTACTTCCAGGGCTTCCCGGCGGCCTGGAACGTGGTGGCGCTGTGTGTCTACATTATCGACCCGAACGCCTGGGTAACCCTGGCCACGGTGATCGGCCTGGCGCTGCTGACCGTCACGCCGATGAAGTTCCTGCACCCGTTCCGGGTCAAGCGCTTTATGCCGATCAATATTGCAGTGACCACGGTGTGGCTGCTGTGCAGTCTGTTGCTGGTGATCGACCAGCCGTACACCAACAAGCTAACCATGGGCTTGTGGTTGTTGATGTCGGCGTATTTCCTGGGGATTTGTATCTGGCGTACGGCGGTGGAGTGGTTGGATAAACGCAGGGCGTGATGCGTACCAGGCTGGCTCAGAACGCCAGCTTGAAACCAATCAACCCCAGCATCACCGCCAGGCACGGGCGCAGCAGTTCATCCGGCACCCGGCCGGACATATGGCTGCCGACATAGATGCCCGGCAGCGAGCCCATCAGCAAGAACCCCAGCAAATGCCAGTCCATATTGCCCATGCTCGCGTGCCCCAGGCCCGCGACCAGGGTCAGGGGGACCGCGTGGGCGATTTCGGTGCCCACCAGGCGCTTGGTGGCCAGGAACGGGTACAGGATAAACAGCGCCACGGTGCCCAGGGCCCCGGCACCGATGGAGGTCAGGGCAACCATGGTGCCCAGGATCGCACCGGTGAACACCGTCAACCCGTTGAGGCTGCGCGGGCTCACATGGTAGTTGTCGCCGGCATGGCGCTGGGCAAAGGCCAACAATCGCTTCTTGAATAGAATCGCCAGGGCCGTCAGCAACAACACCACGCCCAGGGCTTGCTTGATCACCTCGTTCATCGCGCTGGGATCGGTGTGCAGATTCTTGAGGAACCACAGCGTCAGCAGCACCGCCGGCACGCTGCCCAGGGTCAGCCAGCCGGTGATGGTCCAGTCGATGTTCTTGTTCTTGCCATGCACCAGCACCCCACCGGATTTGGTGATGGCCGCGTACAGCAGGTCGGTGCCCACGGCCGTGGCCGGGTTGATGCCGAACCACAACAGAATCGGGGTCATCAGCGAGCCCCCGCCCACGCCGGTCATGCCGACGATAAAACCAACGATCAGGCCCGCCACCACAAAACCAAAATTACCCACATCCATTACAACTACCTGCGGCCTTATAAAATTCTGGCGGCAGCATAGCGATTTTTCTTATAACGACTTATACCAATAAGATCTGACTTTATTCCTTTTTCGGCATCCAGCCCTTCTGGCACTGGATTAAAACGCCGACACGCGCCATCCTCCGCGTTTTGCGCCCAAAGGATCTGTTCATGCACGACCAAGCCCTCGCCCCCGCCGATTTCGAGTTTATCGAAGACATTCTGCTCAAGTACGGCGATGATAACTCGGTGTTGAACCTGGCCGAACTCGATGGCTACTTCACTGCCCTGGTGTCCGGCCCGGCACCGGTGGACGTGGCTATCTGGTTCCCCGCGATCTGGGGTGGGCAGATGCCGGCATGGGAAAGCAAGGAAGAACTCGGGCAGTTTATCGACCTGTGCACGCGCCATCTCAATAGCCTTGCCCAGCAGTTGGCCAGCGATGCCCTGGGTTTTAAGGCGCGCTTTGAACACACCGAACACCAGGACCTGCCACTGACCCTCGCCGAGGAATGGTGCTTTGGCTATATCCGTGGCGCCGCGATCAGCGAATGGCCCACCCTGCCGGCCGAGCAGGCGGCGCAGTTGGAAGCCATCTCCTGGTGCGCCGAGCAGGACAATTTCGAATTGCCGGCAGACCTGGATGTGGCGGCCCATCAACAGCAGGTGGCGCGCATCGAGCCAGCAGCCAGGGCCTTGCATGCCTATTGGTTGAGCCAACGCGGTTAAACCCGCGGCATGATTTGACCCTGCCCTGCCGGATGGTCGATTATTCGTCTCCGCCAGCCGGCCACTCCCAGCCACCGCGCCTTGAATCAGGAGCCTTGTACCTTGAGTTCGCAGAAAACCGTGACCGTGACACCGCCCAACTTTCCATTGCACGGCAAGGTAGCGCCTCCCGGCTCCAAATCCATTACCAACCGCGCCCTGCTGCTGGCGGCCCTGGCCAAGGGCACCAGCCGCCTGAGCGGCGCGCTGAAAAGCGACGATACCCGGCATATGTCCGTGGCCTTGCGCCAGATGGGCGTGACCATTGACGAGCCGGATGACGTGACCTTTGTCGTCACCGGCCATGGCAAGCTGCAGTTACCGGCGCAACCGTTGTTCCTCGGCAATGCCGGCACCGCGATGCGCTTTCTCACCGCCGCCGTGGCGACCGTGGAGGGCACGGTGGTGCTCGATGGCGACGAGTACATGCAAAAGCGCCCCATCGGTCCGCTGTTGGCGACGCTGAACCACAATGGCATCAAGGTTGAAAGCCCCACCGGCTGCCCGCCTGTGACCGTGCAGGGCACTGGCCGTGTGCAGGCCAAGCGCTTTGAGATCGATGGCGGCCTGTCCAGCCAATACGTCTCGGCGCTGCTGATGCTCGCCGCCTGCGGCGAGGCCCCGATCGAGGTGGCCCTGACCGGCAAGGACATCGGCGCCCGTGGCTATGTCGACCTGACCCTGGACTGCATGCGTGCGTTTGGCGCCCAGGTGGAGGTGGTCAACGACAGCACCTGGCGCGTGGCGCCCACCGGCTACACCGCCCACGACTACCTGATCGAACCCGACGCCTCGGCGGCCACCTACTTGTGGGCGGCCGAAGTACTCACGGGCGGCAGCATCGACCTGGGTGTCGCCCCGCAGGACTTCACCCAACCCGACGCCAAGGCCCAGGCCGTGATCGCCCAATTCCCGCAGATGCCGGCCACGGTAATTGGCTCGCAGATGCAGGACGCCATCCCGACCCTGGCCGTGCTGGCGGCGTTCAACAACACCCCGGTGCGTTTCACTGAACTGGCCAACCTGCGGGTCAAGGAATGCGACCGCGTCCAGGCCCTGCATGACGGCCTCAACGAGATCCGCCCGGGCCTGGCGACCATCATCGGTGACGACTTGCTGGTCGCCAGCGATCCGGCGTTGGCCGGCACGGCGTGCACCGCACGGATCGACACCCACGCCGACCACCGCATCGCCATGTGCTTTGCCCTGGCGGGCCTGAAAGTCTCGGGCATCCAGATTCAAGACCCGGACTGCGTGGGCAAGACCTATCCTGAGTACTGGAACGCCCTGGGCAGCCTGGGCGTGCAACTGACCTACTAAGCCGTCAGCATCAGCGTGGGGAGGGAGTGATCATGACAATTCGCCAACCCTGCCCACCGGCTGTGTGTGACTGCGAGCGCGAACAATTGCTCGCGGCGCCCGACGCCGACCAGCGCATCCTGCAACTGACCCGCCAAGAAGAAAAAAAGCTGCTCGAGCGCCTGGAAAACCTGCAAAGCCTGGCCGACCTGGAACGCATGCAACAGCTGATGCAGCAACAACTGGGCATCCGCGTGCACATCGCCCCGGGCCATACCGAAGTCAAAAGCATGCGTGGGATCCAGATTGTGATCGACGAGCTGCCGGGGTTGTGTCGCAAGACGCGGCAGTCGATTCCGGCGGCGATTCGCAGAGGGATGGAGAAGCGACCGGAGATTGCTTATCGGTTGCTGGATGCCCATGACCTGTTTCGAGGCGGTTGAACCCGCCACCCGATAAAAGGTGGCGAGTTTCAGGTACGCGCCTTACCAGGTGTAGGTACCACCACCCGGAGTTCGGAATGTAAATGTTTTTTCTTTGGCGGAATGATTAATGTCGCTATTGCTCGCCGATTGCTCGTTTTCTAATACGTGTTTTTGAATATTATCCAACACCTCTAACCTAGCCTCGAACGCATCAGGCTTTTTGCCCGAGGTGTCGATGGTAGGGGCCAGTATTCCTGGGGTATTAGCTGAAATCGAGGACATATTCTTCTCCATTAGTCATAGGATCGCCAACCTGAGCTGCTCCGTTGCTGCAGCTTATGCGGGCACCGCTCACTAGTGGCAAACAGACAAAAACCGTTCCAAAGCATTCGTGCGCAATCTATTTCCAGCCATTTAAACCAGCAACCACCGCACACCTGAACGCTACTCCTGCCGCCCCTGAACAAACCTGCGGGCCTTGCGCGTCAGCTGGTCAAAATGCCGGTCGCGCTGTTTCTCAGCATCGATCATCGCGCGCTTGCCGTGTTTGTGTAGCAAATAGGTGTGGATCTGCCGCACTTCCAGGGAGCTGTAGATCGACGCCACCTCCAACACGCCCATCAGGCCATCGGTGCTGTAGTCGCGGGTGTTCATCAACACCTGGGTGCCCCGCACGCCGCGCACCTGAAACCCCATGGCCTCGAACGCCGGGACTTTTTCCACCGCGCAGGCCAGTTCGCCATGGGGGTAACGGCTAAGCATCTCATCGATCATCGCCCGCGCCACGCCCTGGCGGCGGTAGCTGGCCTGCACGGCCATATAGGCCACACCGCAGGCTTCGGGATCATCCTTGACCGGCAGGTACAGCAGGAAGCCGATAACCTTGGCTGGATCCTGCTTATCCATCGCCACGATCAGCTCAACCGCAATGCCCTTGGCCCCGCCCACCGCCTCCAGGTACAGGTGCACTTCGTAGCCGATTGCATACTGGTAGACGTTGTACAGCAGGTTGCTCGGCGGGATGGCGACACTACTGATATCGGTCAGGTAGTCGACCACCATCTGCAGGATCTGGCTGTTGACGGGCTCGGGGCATGGGCTGGCGTAATGGGTAAGGGTGAACATCGAATTCCTGTTTCCTGGTCTTTCACATCAAGGCTGGCGGGATTGTACCTGTTATGCGCCACACACCTCGCGTAAACAGCCACGCAACCAGCGATGCGCCAGGTCGGCATCCAGGCGTGGATGCCAGAGCATGGCCACGCTGAACGGCGGCACATCCACCGGCAGGGCAAAGCTGTGCATGTCATCGCGCAGGCCGTGGGTGTAACGCTCCGGGACGCTGGCGATCAGATCGGTCCTGTGCGCCAGGGCCACGTCCGTGGAGAACCCGGTGACGATGGTTGCCACGTCTCGCGTCAGGCCCTGGGCCGCAAGCGCATCGTCAATCTGCCCACGCTCGCGCCCGCGCCGCGACACGTAGATATGCCGGCCGGCGGCGTAACGCGCCAGGGTGATGGGGCCTTGGCTCAATGGATGGCCGGTGCGCACCACGCCGATAAAGCGGTCGCGAAAGGTGCGCACCAGGCCACGGCCGGCGCGCACCAGCAATGGGTCGCCGGTGGTTTCACGCAGCCGCGCCAACGCCCGGCTCATGGCCGAGGGGCTCAGGCCCAGGCGTTGGGCGGCACGCGCCGAGTAAAAGCACAGCAAGCCATCACGGCGCCTTGACAAGGGAAAATCGTAACAGCTATTGTCTGACAACCTGATCATCTAGGTTTTGCCATGCTTGAGCTCCAGCGTCCAGATTCCCTCGTGGTGCGTGTTGTCAGCGCCATACGAGCCGAGATTGACTCCGGACAACTGGCGCCCGAGTCGCGCCTGCCGACCGAGCAGCAACTGGCGGAACAGTTGAACGTCAGCCGTTCGGTGGTGCGCGAGGCGATTGCCCAGCTCAAGGCTGATGGCGTGCTGACCGCCCGGCGTGGCCTGGGCTCGTTTATTTCGCAGACCCCCGCCGGTACGGTGTTCCGCTTCCCCGAAAAGAACGGCCGGCGCCCTGACCTGGCACAAATGTTTGAAGTGCGCCTGTGGATCGAAACCCAGGCGGCCTCTATTGCCGCCCAACGCCGCGACGCTGACGACCTGCAACGCATGAAACGCGCCTTGCAGGAAATGCACGACAAGCGCGCCGACTTTGAAGCTGCAGCGCTGGCCGACGTGGCGTTTCACCGGGCCATCGCCGACGCCAGCAAAAACGAATACTTCGTTGCCTTCCACGACTTTTTGCGTAGCCAATTGGCCAGCGCCCGCAAGACGGCCTGGGAAAACTCGGCCTCGCGCTTTGCCAGCGGTTCGGCCGACGCCACCCAGGAACACCAGGCGCTGTACCAGGCCATCGTCGACGCCGATCCCCAAGGCGCCGCCGCTGCCGCCGAAGCGCATTTGCGCGCTGCCGCCAAACGCTTGCAACTGGAGCTGCCGGCAACCCATTGATCCATCGAACACCTATAAAGCGTGCCTGCGGGTGCGCCGTTTTTTTAACAAAAACATTAGTCTGACAACCTGATAAGCAGACTGAAATGTACTGATTTAGGTAGCCCATATGATTTATGACTTTTGCATCATCGGCGGCGGCATTGTCGGCCTGGCCACCGCGATGGAGCTGCTCAAGCGCCAGCCCAACGCGTCCCTGGTGATCCTGGAAAAGGAACCGGTCCTGGCCAAGCACCAGACCGGCCATAACAGCGGCGTGATCCATGCCGGCATCTACTACGCGCCGGGCAGCCTCAAGGCCGACCTGTGCAAGCGCGGCGCCGAGGCCACCAAGCAGTTTTGCCGCGAGCATGGGATCAAGTTCGAGGTGTGCGGCAAATTGCTGGTGGCCTCCACCGCCCTGGAAGTGCAGCGCATGGAAGCGCTGTATGCGCGCTCGCAACTCAACGGGATGAAGGTCGAACGCCTGGACGCCGAGCAATTGCAGGCCCGCGAGCCAAATATCGTCGGCCTTGGCGGGTTGTTCCTCGATGCCACCGGGATCGTCGACTACCGCCAGGTCTGCGAAACTATGGCTGGGGTGATTCGCCGCAATGGCGGTGAGATCTGCCTGGAAAAAACCGTCACGGCCATTACCGAAGACACCGACAAGGTCACCGTCAGCACCCACGACGGCGCCTGGCAGGCGCGGCACCTGGTGGTGTGCGCCGGCCTGCAATCGGACCGCCTGGCAACCCTGGCCGGGATCGATATCGACCACCAGATCATCCCGTTCCGGGGGGAGTATTTCCGCTTGCCCGCGTCGAAGAACAACATCGTCAACCACTTGATCTACCCGATCCCCGATCCGGAACTGCCGTTTCTGGGGGTGCACCTGACCCGCATGATCGATGGCAGCGTCACCGTCGGCCCCAATGCCGTGCTGGGCCTGGGTCGGGAGAACTACAAGAAGTTTTCCGTCAACTGGAAGGATGTGGCCGAGTACGCGCGCTTCCCCGGGTTCTGGAAAACCCTCTGGCAGAACCTCGGCTCCGGCAGCGTGGAAATGAAGAATTCATTGTTCAAGTCCGGCTACCTGGAGCAATGCCGCAAGTATTGCCCGTCCCTGGAACTCGACGACCTGCTGCCCTACGAAGCCGGGATCCGCGCCCAGGCGGTGATGCGCGACGGCAGCCTGGTGCACGACTTCCTGTTCGCCCAGACGCCACGCATGTTGCATGTGTGCAACGCGCCGTCACCGGCGGCCACCTCGGCGATTCCGATTGGCGAAATGATCGCCGACCGCATGTTCACCCCCCACTAAATCCCCCTGTGGGAGCTGTCTCGCCCCGCGAGGCTGCGATGACGGCGGCACAGGCAACACATGTATTGCCTGGCCCACCGCTATCGCAGCCTCGCCAAGGCTCGACAGCTCCCACAGTTGACCGCGTTTGCAACCCCCTAATAAATATAATGACTGAGAAGGAAGTACAGCATGACGGCAAAAGCCCACAACCCCGCCACGGTGGAAACCCCGGCCCAAACCAAGAAACGCCTGCGCAAGGTGGCTGCCGCCACCATCTTCGGTTCGATGCTGGAGTGGTATGACTTCTACCTCTACGCAACCATGGCGGCGATTGTCTTTTCCAAGATCTTCTTTGATAACAGTGACCCGAAAACCGCGACCCTGATGGCCTTCTCCACCTTCGCCATCGGTTTTATCGCCCGCCCTTTCGGCGGCATCCTGTTCGGCTACCTGGGCGACAAGTTCGGCCGTAAACATGTGCTGGTGCTGACGTTCTGCATGATGGGCGTGTGCACCACGCTGATCGGCCTGATCCCCAGCTATGCCTCGATTGGCATCTGGGCGCCGATCATTCTGGTGTTTATCCGTATCATCCAGGGGCTGGGTGCCGGCGCCGAGTTGTCGGGCGCGGCGGTCACGTCCTACGAACACGCCTCGGAAGGCAAGCGCGGCAGCCAGGGCGCCTGGCCAGCGCTGGGGTTGAACCTGGGCCTGTTGCTGTCGTCGCTGACCGTGTACCTGCTGACCATCAATGGCAATGAGTTCCTGCTGGCCGGCGGCTGGCGCATCCCGTTTATCTGCAGCATCGCCCTGGTGGGTGTGGGCCTGTGGGTGCGCAACAGCATCCCGGAAACCCCGGAGTTCAAGGAACTGAGCCAGGCGCCGGCCAAGGCCAAGGTCTCGCCGCTCAAGGCCCTGTTCAAGAACGACCTCAAGGGCCTGGCGGTGGTGTTCTTCGTGGCGATTGGCTACAACGCCCTGAGCTATATCTTCAAGACCTTTTCCCTGGCCTACCTGACCCAGTTCAAGGGGGTCGACGTGCACGTCACCTCGCTGTCGGTGACCATCGCCAGCCTGGTGGCGATTGTCGCCGTGCCATGCTTCGGCTGGCTGTGTGACAAGTGGAGCAGCAAGTCGGTGCTGGTGCTCGGCGGTGTGTTGTCGCTGCTGTTCGCCTACCCGTTCCTGGCGCTGCTGAACACCGGCGAAAGCCTGATGATCTACCTGGCCATCGGGATCGGCACCGGGATCCTCGCGCCGATGATGTTCGCGCCCCAGGGCTCGTTCCTCAGCCGGCAGTTCCCGACCCAGACCCGCTCTTCGGGCTTCGGCACCGGGCGGGAAATCGGTACCGCCATCGCCGGCGGTTTGGCGCCGCTGGGGGCCTTGTCGATGGTGGCCGCTTCGACCACTCACTCGACGGACGGCGTGGTGATCATCCTCGCCATCGCGTCGGTGCTGGTGGTGGTGTTTGCCCTGTGTGACCAGGGCCGCAAGCACTCGGCATTCAAGAACTGAGGGCAAAATATTGCCCAAGGGGTGCATCCGCGCCCCTTCATCGCGCATCATGGGCACTTTCATGCTCAAGGGAAACGTCCATGCGCGCTCTGTCATTGATGATAGGTGTCACGACGCTGGCCGCCAGCCTGGTGTTTTGCGCCACGGCGTCGGCGAGCGAAGAGAGTCAATTGATCGACTCGATCAACCAGTACCGCAGCCAGGTGCAGCGCTGTGGCGACCAGGGCTCCCAGGAATTGCCGCCGCTGGCGGTCGATCCGCGCCTGGTGTTGCCGGTCAATAATGTCGGCGATTTGCAGCAGGCCCTGGCCCAGGTGGCCTACCCGATGGTCAATGTACAGGCGATCAGCCTGTCCGGGCCGCGCGACGCGCAATCGGCAATGAAGGCGGTGCGCGAGAGCTTCTGCCGGGTGGTGCTGGACCCGCAATTTGTCGATATCGGCGTCAGCAACACTGGCCAGGACTGGCGCATTGTCCTCGCCCGCCCGCTGTTGAGCCGTGGCCTGGCCAGTTCCCAGGAGGCCGGCCCGCAGTTGCTGGAGATGGTCAACGCCGCCCGCAAACAACCGCGCCAGTGTGGCGAGCAAGCCTTCGCGGCCACCACCCCGCTGGCCTGGAACGCCCAGTTGGCGAGCGCCGCCGACAGCCATGCACGCAACATGGCCAACCATAATTTCTTCGACCACCTGGACCGCGACGGCCGCACCCCGGGCGACCGCGCGGAACTGGCGGGTTATGTGGCCCAACAGGTCGGCGAAAATATTGCTGCCGGCCTGGATACACCGCGCAAAGTGGTCGATGGCTGGCTCGCCAGCCCCGGGCATTGCGCCAACCTGATGAACCCGCAGTTCCGCGAATTGGGTGCCGCCTATGGGCTGGACCCAAAAAGCGACGCGGGTATCTACTGGACGGCGCTGTTAGGCACGCAATAGCGCTGCACTGGCCGGCGCTGCTTGGTATTGCCCCGTGTTGAGGGCAGACGTTATACCAGGGTTTGGTTACCCCTTGAGCGCCGCCTCAATCGCCGCAATGTCGATTTTCACCATGCCCATCATCGCCTCGAACGCGCGCTTGGCTGCCGCAGGGTCGGGGTCGGTGATCGCCGCCGTGAGCAGGCGCGGGGTGATTTGCCAGGAGAGGCCCCACTTGTCCCGGCACCAGCCACAGGCAACCTCCTCGCCGTCATTGCCGACAATGGCCTGCCACAAGCGATCCGTCTCGGCCTGGTCATCCGTGGCGACCTGAAATGAAAATGCCTGGTTGTGCTGGATACCCGGCCCGCCATTGAGGCCCAGGCACGGGATGCCCATGACGGTGAACTCCACAGTCAGGACATCGCCCTGCTTGCCCGCCGGATAGTCACCCGGTGCTGTGTGTATGGCCTCTACCGAGCTGTGCGGGAAGGTCGCGGCGTAGAACCTGGCAGCCTCCAACGCAGCACCGTCGAACCAGAGGCAGATGGTGTTTTTGTGGGTCATCTGGGTGCTCCAAAAAGGCGATTGACCGTTTCAGTCTAGCCAACCCCAGAACCGGCGGCGCTGGCGCGTCTCCCCATCCGCCATCAGCGCGTGCTGCGCGACGCCGACTTCATTTCCAGCCACGCGAGCGCACGTACGGCCCCCATGGGGCGCGCGCACAGATAGCCCTGGCCCAGCTTGCAACCCAGCTTGAGCAAGCGCTGGCGCTGGCTCTCGTACTCGACGCCCTCGACCACGACCGCCATCCCCAACGCCTCCCCCAATGCCAGGGTGCTGCTGATCGCCGCACGGTTGCGGGTGCTGGTTTTCAGGTCGCGGGCAAAACGGGCATCGAGCTTGATTTCGGTAAAGGGCAGTTGGCACAGGCGCTCCAAAGACGAGTAGCCGATGCCAAAGTCATCGATGGCCAGGCCGACGCCCATCATCCGCAGGCGAATCAAGGTGTCGAGCACGCCGGGCGAGATCTCCAGCAATCCACTTTCAGTGATTTCAAAGCTCAGGCGCGACGCTGGGATAGCGTAGCGCTCCAGGGCCTCGCACAAACGCGGAAGCAGAGACTCATGGGCCAATTGCCCGGCCTCCAGGTTGAGCGCCAGCGACAACTCATGCCCCTGCTCCCGCGCCGCCTTGAGGAACGCAAGTGCCTGTTCGAGCTGGGCAAACAGCAGTTTATCCATCAGACCGAAGCGGCGGGCCTGCGCCAGGAAATCCGCCGGGCACAACACCCCATACTGCGGGTGTTCCCAGCGCGCCAGTACTTCAAAACTGCTCGCTTCACCGGTCATTAAGTTGAACTTGGGTTGGAAGAATGCCTTGAGTTCATGCTGTGTAATGGCCCGCTCCAGGTAAGCCTTGCTCGCGTGACCATAGCGAACCTGCCGAGACACGGGGTGCCCCGCCGCGACCGTTGTTTCCAGGTAGCGGGTCAACAGCGCTGCAATCGCCCCGGCCCGCACCGGGGTATCGACATAGCCCAGGAGGCTGCTCCCCAGCAGGCCGATCAGACGTTCGATGGCCTCATGCAGGTCTTGGGACCGAGCGCTGCACAGGATGATGGACTTGACCCGCCGGGTGCGGCTGAGCACTTCAAGGTTCGTCAGCCCTTGCACCCCATGCTCCTTGAGGGGGCAGAGCACGATATCCACCGGCCCTGTGCGCTCAAGCACTGCCAGGGCAGCGGCCACGTCGGCCACGCCCATCACCCATTCACACCCCGAGTCCTTGAAGACCTGGGTGGCAACGAGTTGCTTGAAAGGATGCTCTTCGACGACCAGAACACGAATCGGCAGAAAGGACATGAAAAATCACAGATGAAATGAAAGTGCCCCCATTCTCACGGCTTCTCCTACCGGCGCATTTAGGAAAGCTCCTAAATGGAAATCGAAAATTCCGTGTTGGGTGGCTCTTACACGAGCTGAAAACGCCGTAGTGCACGTGTGGGAGCTGGCTCCCACATTCAATCTGCATTGTTTGCCGTTGCCCTACATGTCGTAGCGCAACACCAAACCCACCGTGCGCGGCGCGCCCACATCGACAATATCGCCGCTGCGGTTGTTGGTGATGTATGCCTTGTCAAAGGCGTTTTTCACAAAGCCGGAAACCGCGACGTTCCGGGTGACCTTGTACTCGGTGTTGAAGTTGACCAACCAGTAGTTGTCGCTCCGGCGCTCACCCGTGACCTTGCCTGCCGTATCGAACTCATACTCCGACGGCGCGGTGCTCTGATACACCAGGTCGGTGTTCAGGGTCAGGCGATCATTCCAGCGGTAGAGGCCGCCCAGGGACAGTTTGTACTTGGGCGAATAAAGAAATGCCTCGCCGCTCATATCGCGGCCGTCACCGGTCACGAAGTCCTTGTACTTGCCTGCGGTGATCGAGCCCCCAGCCGTCAGGGTCAACTGTTCGCCCAGGTCTTTCTCGACAAACACTTCCAGGCCCTTGATATCGCTGCTGCCGGCGTTGAATACCTGGACAAAGTCGGTGTTGCGCTCCAGCACGCTGACCTGCTGGTCCTTCCAGTCGGTGTAGTACAAGTTGGCGCGGGTGCGCAGGGTCTTGTCGAAGAACGAGCCACGGTAGGACAGCTCGTAGTTGGTGGTGTATTCCGGGTCGTAGCCCTCATGGCCGCCACCGGCACGCACGTTGACGCCGCCACCGCGATAGCCCTTCTGCACCATCACCCCCAGGTATTGGTTGGCGGCCAACTCGAAGTCCAGGCCCAGTTTCGGCAGGAGTGCATCAAACGACTTGCTGACCTTGCCGGGGCTGGAGAAATCGTCCTGCTTGATGTCGGTATCGTTGGTTTCGTGGTCATAGCGCAGGCCGGTGATCAGGGTCCAGCGCGGGGCGAATGTCCAGTTGATTTCACCGAATACGGCCTTGCTTTCAAGGGTCGTCTCGCCCTTGGCAGTGCCGAACAGGACGTTGTCGAACAACAGGCGGTCATGGAAGTTGTTGGTGTTGTGGCCGTAGTAGGCGCCGACAAAACTCTTCACCGTGTCGCCGCTGTAGTTCAGGCGCAGTTCCTGGCTGAACAGGTCGCCGTCCTGGGTGCGCAGCACCACCTGGTTGGCGTCGGCGGACTGGTCGAAATCCAGGCGCGCGTCGTAGTCCGAGCGGGTATTGGCGGTCAGGCTGGTCAGCGACCAGTTGTCGTCCAGGCGATAGTCCACCTTGGCGCTGAGGGTGTCCTGCTCAAGCTTGTCATAAGCCTTGGTGTTGGATGTCATCTTGTAATAACGGATCTTGTCGTTCTGGCGCATGGCCGAGTTGTCACCCTTGCGGCTTTCGCCATGGGCGTAGGTCAGCAGCACATCCAGATCGTCGTTGGGCAGGATCAGCAGCTTGCCCCGGGCATTGCCGGTGCGGGTCGGGTTGGCGTCGTCATGCAGGGCGACGTTGTCGATATAGCCGTCGCCTTCCTGGTAATCCACGGCAATACGCCCGGCGATCTTGTCAGCAACCAGCGCGCCGCCACCGGCCACCGCCGCACCGCGCTCGCCGTAGTTGCCCATGTTGGTGCGCGCTGCAAAACTCGGCTCAAAGGTGGGGTTGCGGGTCTGGATCACCACCGCGCCGGCCAGAGAGTTACGGCCCTGGGTGGTGGATTGCGGGCCGAGGAACACTTCGACCTGGTCGACGTCCCACAGCGGCATCGGGCTGAGGGTCAGGGCGCGGTTCGGTTGCACGGCGCCATCGACGAATACCGACACCGCACCGTTGAGCGTGGCCGGGCCCTGGTCGTCGAAACCGGACACCGGCACGCCGCGAATCCCCCAGTTTTCATTGCCGGACTGGTTGTACACCCCTGGCGTGCGGGCCAATACATCCACCAGGTCACGGTCCTGCTTGTCACGCAGTTGTTGCTCAGTCACCACCACCACGCTTGACTGGGTCTGCTCCAGGGTGCGGTTGATTTTTTCACCGGTGACGGTGATCGGCGCGATCTCCAGAGCGCTCGCAGGTTCTGCGGCCCACGCACCGTTGCACAGGCAGATAGCCGAACCCACCGCCGCCATTGTCGTTTTTTTGAAATTCACGCCCTGCTCCCCTACGCCTGTTTTTTTGTTTTTTCTGATGCCCAGAACGCTGTGTGTGCCCAGCCGGCGGCAGTCTAATCGAATCCTGATGGTAAAGAAATACAATTGATAACAACTCTCATTCAGCACTTCCAGTTGGAGTGTGACGAAGCTGATACCCCCTGGCACCATGGCGTTTACTCCACGTTGACCATTCAAAGGGTAGTCGTTACTATCGCCAAAACCTACCGACCGGTAGGCAGTTTTTTAAGTTGGAGGCTGTAGGATTCGCTCCCCACCCACAGGGCCTCCCTGCGGCTGGCTATTGGCCTGGGACTGATCGGCGCCCTCGGCCCGTCGGCTGTCGATATGTACTTGTCGAGCCTTCCCGAGATTGCCCGCGAGTACCAGAGCAGCTTCGCCAGCGTGCAGTTGACCCTGACGTTCTTCCTCCTGGCCATGGGCGCCGGCCAGTTGATCTTCGGGCCCATCGTCGACGCCTATGGCCGCCGCCGGCCCCTGCTGGCCGGCCTTGTGGTGTTTACCCTGTGTTCACTCGGCGCGGCGTGGGCACCGAGCCTTGAGGCCTTGATCGCCCTGCGCTTCATACAGGGCCTGGGCAGCGCCCTGACCCTGGTGGTGATCATGAGCATGGTGCGGGACGTCAGCGAAGGCGTGGCCGCAACCAAGCTCTTCGCATTGTTGATGACCATCGAAGGGGTTGCGCCGATCTTCGCCCCGGCACTGGGCGGGGTTATCGATACCCACTACGGTTGGCGTGCGGTGATGCTGGTCCTCGCCGCTTTTGGCCTGGCGGTACTCGGCAACAGTTGGCTGTCGCTGCCGGAAACCCTGGCCCCCAGCCAAAGGGAACCGCTGCGCCTGGGCGCGGTGTGCCGGACTTACCTGGCGATCGCCAGGGACCGGCACTTCCTGCGCCCGACCCTCGCCGTGACGGCAGTGTTCTTCTTTCTGTTTGCCTACATCGGTGGCGCAACCCTGGTGTACCAACAAACCTACGGCCTCAGTCCACAAGCGTTTGGCATGCTGTTCGGCGTCACCGGCGTGGCCATCCTGATGGGGGCGATGAGCGCCGGTAAGCTGGTCAGCCGGCTTGGTTTGCGCCGCCTCTCGTTGATCGGCGTGTCGTGCCTCGCCGCCGGCTCAGCCATCGCCCTGGTTTCCAGCGTTACCCACCTGGGCCTCCCCGGTATAGTGGCGGGTATGGCCGTGGCCCTATTTGGCCTGGGCATCGCCGAGTCCACGCTGATGTCGCTGGTGATGTCCTCGCAACAACGTGCCCTGGGCTCCACCGCCGCACTGCTGGGCGCCTTCCAGCTGTCGATCTGTGCCAGCGCGACACCGCTCTCGGCCTTGGCGCTGACCTACGGACCGGTAGCTTGGGCAACGTTGCTGTTGGCCAGTGCATTGCTGACTTGCCTGCTGACCACCATCAGCCTCCCCCGGGGTACAGGCGAAACCTTTGACCTGGCCGGGCACTGATCAAGGAGCACTACCATGACATCCACCGTCCTGACCTCGGCTGCCGAACGCATCGCGCACCTGGCCCTGGAGCAATTTGCCGAGCATGGCTACGACGCCGCCTCACTCAATGACATCGCTGTGCGCGCCGGCATCAAAAAAGCCTCGCTGTACGCACACTTTGCGAGCAAGGATGCGCTCTACGTGGCCGTACTCGAGCTCGCACTGCGGGCCGAACGTGACTACGTGCAAAGCCAATTCGCGAAAAACGCCCGATCGATCAAGGCTCCCGGCGAGGTCTATCTCAACAACCTGCAACGCCGCCATAGCGCCAATGAATCCCTGCGGTTTCTGCTACGGGCCGCGTTTTACCCGCCGACGCCACTACGAGACGTGGTCATGTCCGGGTTCAATGACTACATGGCCACGATCCGCAGCCATTTCCAGCAGGCGCTGCTTAAAAGCTATCCAGACATCGATGAACAAACCCTGGAGGTACTGGCAGAGGCCTACCTGGTGATGATCGACAGCCTGCATGTAGAACTGACCTACGGCGACGCACAGGCCTACTCACGCCGCCTGGAGGCACTGCAACGGTTAGCGCGGGCGGTGGGTTACGCTGAGATTATTCGTCGGCTGCGTGGATAAGCACGCTGGCGGGGCTTGGCGTAATGCTGTCCAGTTAATCGGCAAACATAAGTGTGTCTGTGGTCGGCATTCCGACCACAATGCAGGCTTGCTGGGTAAACGCGGCGCCCTCTGATTCTGCGCAAGCAAGCTCGCTTGTACAGTGGGCCTGTTGTCACACGCCCCTCCCCGGCCAATGTAGATCACTGATATGGTGGGCTTTTTTCCCAAGCAGGCACACCCGACCAGGCAGAAAAAGAGCACATGCAAACTTGCGCCAAGGTGCCTTGATCTATATATTCCCTAGCCTGCTGCACTGCTCAGGCGCTTTGCTGAACAAAGCCTGCTTGAGTCGCTTCATCGCGCTGCCGCCCGAATGGCGAAACTGGTAGACGCATGGGACTTAAAATCCCCCGCTCGTAAGGGCGTCCCGGTTCGATTCCGGGTTCGGGCACCATCTCTAGTTCCACTGACAGCCAGTAAAGTCCATGGAACCCTTTAAAACCCGCCACTTGGCGGGTTTTTTCGTTTATGGCGTTCCGTCGGTTTCTGTCGAGTTCCAGGCTTTTTAGGGAAACTCTGAAAAAGACTTTCTGATTTGGCAAAATACCGCGACCCCACCCACCGAGTTTCCCGATGAAGCAGATGACCTTCGCCGACGCCGAG